>CAKZYH010000498.1 GCA_937884725.1 uncultured Paracoccaceae bacterium | reverse complement strand
TCGGGTTGACGACGCCTAATGGCTGTGCAGGCATAGAATGTAGGCAGAAGGAGCCGCCCATTGAGCGCCACCGCGAAGACCGGAGCAGCGGTCAAATTCGACGCTGTTCAAAAAAGCTACGATGGCGAGAGCCTGGTGGTCAAAGATTTGAACCTGGATATCCAGCCCGGGGAGTTTTTGACCATGCTCGGGCCGTCGGGCTCGGGCAAAACCACCTGCCTGATGATGCTGGCGGGCTTTGAGCCGCCCACCCATGGCGAGATTTATCTGGACGAACGGCCCATCGGTCAGCTGCCGCCGCACAAGCGCGGCATCGGCATGGTTTTTCAGAACTACGCGCTGTTCCCGCACATGACGGTGGGGGAGAACCTCGCCTACCCGCTGAAGGTGCGCGGGATGGGCAAGGCTGAGATCAAGGAAAAGGTCGACCGCGCGCTTGCGATGGTGGAGCTGTCGGGTTTTGGCGGGCGGCGTCCGGCGCAGCTATCGGGCGGGCAGCAGCAGCGCGTTGCGGTGGCGCGGGCGCTGGTGTTTGAGCCCAACCTTGTGCTGATGGATGAGCCGCTGGGTGCGCTCGACAAGCAGCTGCGCGAGCAGATGCAGTATGAAATCAAGCACATCCACGAGAACATCGGGGTGACCGTCGTCTACGTGACGCACGATCAGACCGAGGCGCTGACCATGTCGGACCGCGTTGCGGTGTTTAACGACGGCAAGATTCAGCAGCTGTCGCCGCCGGCCCAGCTTTATGAGCACCCGCAAAACTCGTTCGTCGCGCAGTTCATTGGCGAGAACAACAAGCTGTCGGGGACGGTGAAGGAGCTGGCGGGCGGGATTGCGACCGTGACGCTCGACACCGGGCCTGACATTGCTGCGACCGCGGTGGCAGTGGACAGGGCCGGCGACCGGACGACGATTTCGCTGCGGCCGGAGCGGATCGAGATTGATCCACCGAACGCTGACGTGACCATCGGCGGGCGGATCGAAGAGCTGATCTATTTGGGCGACACCATCCGCGCGCGGCTGAGCGTCGCGGGAAATGACCAGTTCATTGTTAAAGTGCCCAACCATGGTGACGAGCGTGCGTTGTCTGAAGGCACTGATGTGACGGTCGGATGGCGAACTAGCGACGCTCACGCTCTTGACCCGGTCGCGGTGTAAGAAGCATCACAAGAGGAAGCCGGTTCGCCGGCCTCGGTTGGTCTGAGGATTGCACCTACTGCACTGATCAGACCGATCGGACAAATGATCAAATGGGAGAGCGAGAAGTATGCTCAAGCAACTATCACTCGGCACAGCTATGCTTGCATTGGGTGCGACAGCTGTCGTGGCAGAGGATACACTAACCGCCGTGTCGTGGGGCGGTGCTTATTCTGCATCTCAGCGCGGCGCGTATTATGAGCCGTTCACCGAGAAGACCGGTGTGCGGATCCTGGAAGAAGACAAGGCGAACCAAGCGCTTGCGGGCATCCGCAGCCAGGTTGAGGCCGGCAACGTGTCTTGGGACATGGTCGACATGCTGCAGGCTGACGCCCAGCGCGCTTGCGACGAGGGCCTGATCCTGGAGATCGACTGGGACCGCCTGGCGCCGGGGCCGGACGGCACGCCGGCTCGTGACGACTTCGTGGCCAACACCACCGGCGACTGCTTCGTCCCGCAGATCCTGTATGCGACCATGTTCGCTTACAGCACCGAGACCTTCCCCGATGGCGGTCCGACCACCATCGCTGACGTATTCGACATGGAGAAGTTCCCGGGCACCCGCGCTCTAGAGAAAATCCCCCAGAAGAATCTGGAATGGGCGCTGATCGCTGACGGTGTGGCTCCGGCTGATGTCTACGATGTGCTGGCCACCGACGAAGGTCAGGACCGCGCATTCGCCAAACTCGACACCATCAAAGACTCCATCATTTGGTGGGACGCCGGCGCGCAGCCGCCGCAGCTTCTGGCCGACGGCGAGGTTGCCATTGCATCGGCCTATAATGGCCGGATCTTCAATGCCGTTGTGACTGAAGATCAGCCGTTCGAGATCATGTGGGACGGTCAGATGTTCGAAGCCGACGGCTGGGTGATCCCGGTCGACACCGGCAAAGAAGACCTGATCTACGACTTCCTGAACTTTGCCACCGACACGCAGCGTCTTGCTGACCAGGCGAAGTTCATTGCCTACGCGCCGGCTCGCGTTTCGTCCGTGCCGCTGGTGGGCAACTTCTGGAAGGAAGAGGACGGCAAGATGGTCGAGACCGACATCGACATGAAGCCGCACATGCCGACCTCGCCGGAGAACTTCGACGGCAAGGCGATCCGCTTCAACGTCGAGTTCTGGGCCGACTTTGGCGACTCCCTTGAAGAGCGCTTCAACGCTTGGCTGTCTTCCTAAGGCAGCGATTTGGGGGCTGGCGGTTTCGCCAGCCCTTTTTCTTTTGGTGATTGACTAACAGCACGACGGAGCGAGCCCAGTGACAGATGCCGCCATATCGGGCTCGG
>CAKZYH010000497.1 GCA_937884725.1 uncultured Paracoccaceae bacterium | reverse complement strand
CGCGATCTGACAAAACGTCATAGTTCGCCGTGCCGAAAGAGGCCTGGCCGTGGCGTACGAGAATGACCTCCAACACGCCTAAGCGGCCCGCTGGACCCGCGACATCGCCATGCCCGACATGCCGGCGAGCGCATCGGTATACTCGGCGTCCAGCCTGTCGATCAGCGCCCCAGCACTCTCAACCGATTTCACCGCACCGATCCCCTGGCCCGACCCCCAAATCTCCTTCCAGGCCTTTGGTTTTGACGAGCCGCCTTCAAAATTCATGGCCGACTTATCCGCCTCCGCCAGGTTGTCAGGATCAAGCCCCGCCCGGCTGATCGATGGCTTGAGGTAATTGCCTGACACCCCGGTAAACAGCGTTGAGGTCACAATATCCTCCGCGCCACCGTCAACGATCATCTGCTTGTACAGCGGATCGGAATTCGCCTCATGGGTCGCAATGAACGCCGAGCCGACATAGCCGAGATCCGCCCCCATCACCTGCGCCGCCAAGATCGCATCGCCGGTCGCAATCGAGCCGGACAACAGCAGCGGCCCATCGAACCACTCACGGATCTCCCGGATTAGCGCGAACGGCGACTGTTGACCGGCGTGTCCGCCAGCACCGGCGGCGACAGCGATCAGACCATCGGCGCCCTTCTGGATCGCCTTCTTGGCAAACGTGTTGTTTATGATGTCATGCAGCGCGATGCCGCCCGCCGCATGCGCCGCCTCGTTTACCTCCACGCGCGCTCCCAGGGAGGTAATCCAAATCGGCACCTTCCATTTGACGCAGATCTCAATGTCCCGTTCGAGGCGGACGTTGGAGCGGTGAACGATCTGATTGACGGCGAACGGCGCGGCGGGCCGATCCGGGTTCGCCTGATTGTGCCGATCAAGCTCTTCGTTGATCTCGCGCAGCCACGTTTCCAGCATGACTGGCTCACCATCCTTCTCCCGTGCATTCAGCGCGGGAAAGGATCCAACAATCCCAGCTTTGCAGCACGCGACGACGAGCGCCGGATTGGAGACGATGAACAGGGGCGACGCCACCGCCGGAATGCGCAAGCCTTGAAGCTGCGGCGGAAGGGGTTTTCGAGCAAGCATGGCAATAGCTCCAAGTTCACGCTCAGTCATGACGGTCCGCACGGACCCGATGATGCCTTCAACAAAGGCTGTGATCCAACAATTCCAAGCGCCGCACGACTACAGCACCTCGAACAGGCCCGCCGCACCCATTCCCCCGCCGGCGCACATCGTACAGACCACATACTTCGCGCCGCGCCGCTTCCCCTCGATCAGGGCGTGACCAACCATCCGCGCCCCAGACATCCCGTAAGGATGCCCAATGGAAATCGCCCCACCATTCACGTTGAGGAGTTCGTTCGGAATGCCGAGCTTGTCGCGGCAGTAAATCACCTGCACAGCAAACGCCTCGTTGAGCTCCCACAGGCCGATGTCGTCCATGGTCAGGCCGTTGGCTTTCAAAAGCTTCGGCACCGCAAAGATCGGCCCGATCCCCATCTCGTCCGGCTCGCAGCCCGCCGCCGCCATACCGACGTATCGACCCAGCGGCTCAACACCCCGCTGCTCGGCAAGCTTGGCCTCCATCACCACTGAGGCCGACGCCCCGTCTGACAGTTGGGAGGCGTTGCCGGCAGTAATGTTGTGCCCCTCGGCAATCTCGATACCGTCCTTAAAGACCGGCTTCAGACCCGACAGACCTTCCAATGTGGTCGACGGGCGATTGCCTTCATCGGCTGACAGCGCGACCTCGCGGTCAGAGACCTCACCCGTTGCCTTGTCCTGCACCTTCATCGTTGTCGGCAGCGGGACAATCTCATCATCAAAATGGCCCGCCGATTGACCCGCCGCAGTCCGCTGCTGGCTCTGGAGCGCGTACTCGTCCTGCGCCTCGCGGGACACGCCGTAGCGTTCCGCGACCACCTCCGCCGTCTCGATCATCGCCATGTAAATCGCGGGCGTGCGCTCCACCAACCAAGGGTCGCGCGCCCGAAAGCCGTTGCGATGCTCGTTCTGCACCAAGGAGATGCTCTCAAGCCCGCCACCAACGACCACATCCATCCCGTCCTGCACCACCTGCTTGGCGGCAGTGCAGATCGCCATCATGCCCGACGCGCATTGCCGGTCGATCGACATACCCGCCACCGACACCGGCAGCCCAGCGCGCACCGCAGCTTGCCGGCCGATGTTGAAGCCGGTGGAACCCTGCTGGAGCGCGGCCCCCATGATGCAGTCGTCCACCTCGCCAGGCTCAACGCCAGCGCGTGCCACCGCGTGCGCGATCGCGTGCCCACCCAGCGCCTGGGCCGACGTGTCGTTAAACGCACCGCGATAGGCTTTGCCGATGGGCGTGCGGGCGGTGGAGACGATGACGGCGTCGCGCATCACATAAGTTTCCTATTGATCCCAGGGGAGCGGCAGCCCCTGCGCTGCCGCAGCCCGGCGGGCGAAGTTTCGAGTTTGAGCAAAGGCGTTGTCGAGCCGTTCCGCACCCGCATGCGCTCGGATGTCGCTCGCCCGCGCCGCAACCGTCTCGGGGGTGAGGTCATCCCCAGTGAGCACAATGCCCCGGGTCTCCATAATTAGCGTCTCGCTGAAACAACCAGCACCCGCCGCCAAGATCATGCCCGACGGCGCATCGTCAGACACCAGCCACAACAGGCCAGGGGTTATCGTTTCAGGCGCCAGCAGCGGCGCGGCTTCCGGCGGCAAGAGACCGTCGGTCATTTGCGTTGTAGCCGTAGGCGCCAGCGTATTGACGCGGATGTCGTACCGCGCCCCCTCTTGCGACAGCACCTGCATCAGGCCGACCATTGCGGCCTTCGCCGCCCCATAGTTGGACTGGCCAAAATTCCCATAAAGGCCGGACGCAGACGAGGTGAACACCACGCGCCCATAGCCGGCCTCACGCATCGCCGGCCACACCGCTTGGGTCAGGTGCACGCTCCCCATGAGATGCACGTCGAGGACAGCGCGGAAGTCATCGAGCGCTAGCTTCTGAAACGTCTTGTCGCGCAAGATCCCAGCGTTGTTGACCACCACGTCGACGCGACCCAACGCGGCCAGAACGCCACCCACCATGGCATTCACCGCATCAGCGTCGGACACGTCCGCAGCGTGAGCGGTGGCACGCCCACCGGCGCCAACGATCTCCGCGGCCACCGCCGCAGCATCGGCCTCGCCAAGGTCATTGACCACAACGTGCACCCCACGCGCCGCAAGGGCCATGGCGTGCGCCCGGCCAAGACCCGCGCCCGCACCGGTCACAATCGCAACGCGTCCATCAAAACTGATCACGCCGAAGCCCCAATGTAGCGCCTGGTGATCCAGCGCGCAGCCAGAACCGGCTTTGGCGCGCCATCCACCTGCATCTCCACGTCCCAATGGAACGTAACTTCGCCAGGCCGGCGCTCTTCAAGCTCGGCGAGTGTGAACCTTGCCCGCAGCCGCGAGCCGGACGGCACCGGCGCCAAAAAGCGCAAGCGGTCGAACCCGTAGTTGACGCTCATCGTGACCCCTGCGACCGCGGGGTGGCAGCTATAGGCGAGCCTCGACAGCATTGAGAGCGTCAAAAACCCATGGGCAATCGTCGTCCCAAAAGGCGTCTCAGCCGCTCGCTCAGGATCGACATGCAAAAACTGATGATCGTCAGACACATCGGCGAACGCATCGATCCGCGCCTGATCCATCACCACCCAGTCGGAGATAAAAGTCTCACCGACCTTGTCACGCAGCTCAGGCAGAGACAGCGGCGGCCCCTTGCCGTGGAACGCGTCGTCGGCCGCGCTCATGTGGCTTCCGCGAAAATGGCGGGTCCGGTCTCCACATTGATCCCGCCGGACAAGGGCAGAACCGCGCCGGTGACGTAAGCGCCGCCCTTGCCGCACAGGAACAGCATCGCACCGGCAATGTCGTCGGGCTGCCCCACCCGGCCAAGCGGCACCTGCGCGCCCACCTTGTCCCGCATCCCCTCATCAGCGGTCGCAAATGCGGTCATGCGCGACACAAACGGCCCGGGCGCGAGCGCATTCACGCAGATGCGCTTATGGGCCAGCTCCTTGGCCAAAATACGGGTCACCTGGTGCACGGCCGACTTGGACGCAGCATAAGAGTAGGCGCCGTCGCCCATGGGAATCTCACCCATCACCGAGCCAACATTCACCACCCGCGCCGGATCCGCATCGCTCGCTGCGGCTTCAAGCTGGGGCAACAAGGTTTGGGTGAGGTGAAACAAACCCGCTACGTTCAGGCTCATCACCTTCTCCCACGCATCGAACGGGAAGCTCCCCAGCGGCTTGCCCCAAGACCGCCCGGCGTTGTTCATCAGAATATGCACGCGGTCGGTGCGCCCACGCACTTCCGCTGCGAGAGCATCGACACCCCCATCGGTGGAGACATCGCCCGCAAACCCCTCAGCCGCGCCGGGGTAACCGCACTCGTTCAGCTCAGCCGCGGCCGCCTCACACGCATCGCCTTTGCGCGACGCGATGAGCACCCTCGCGCCGGCCGACACCAGCGCTTCGCAAGCCATGCGGCCGATGCCGGTGGCCCCACCTGTCACGAGGGCGGTTTTGCCAGAAAGATCGAAAAGGCTTGCTGGTGTCATCTTGACGTCCTGGTGGCTGTGCATGTCGGCATTAGCGACGAAGCCGCGCCACGTGGGCGGCGTGATGGCCGTAGTCGCCCAGCCACTCGGTCGCAACGCGGGCGCGCTTGACGAAAAAACCCATATTATGCGCGTCGGTCATACCAATCCCGCCGTGCATCTGAACGCCTTCCGCCACCGCCAGGCGGGCCGTATCCGCTGCGCGTGCTTTGGCGAGCGACACCGCGAGTTGCGCCGTATCAGCATCGTCATCGAGCGCCCGGCCCGCATGGGCGATCGCGCTCGCCGTCACCTCCATGTGCGTCCAAAGGTGCGCCGCGCGGTGCTGGAGCGCTTGGAACGAGCCGATGGGCACGCCGAACTGCTTGCGGTCTTTCAGGTAATCGACGGTCATCGCAAAAGCGCCAGCCGACAGGCCGGCAAGCTCAGCCGCTACAGCGGCCTGTCCCGCCCGGATCGCCGGTGCGATGGCAGCGAGGCCGTTGCCCTCATCGCCCAAGACATCATCGCCAGTCGCTTCAACGCCGTTAAAGGTGATGTCGGCGGCGTCGCGCGCATCAATGCTATCGCGCCGCGTCCGCTCGATGCCGGCGCGGTCCGCCTCAAGATCGAACACCGTCAGGCCATCAGCCCCGCCAGGCGATCCACCGGTGCGTGCAAGCACCAGAATCCGGTCTGCAGCGCCACCATCGGCAACAAATCTCTTGCAGCCATCCAGGCGGTAACGGTTGCCAACGCGACTCGCCGCCAACGCCGTCGTGGCGAGGTTGTGCTTTGGCCCTTCGTCGACGGCTATCGCATAGCTGAGATCGCCGGCAGCCACCGCGGACAGCCGATCCGTCGCGCGCCCAGCCAGCGCGGTCGCAGCCATCACCGCGCTCGACGTAAACGGCGACAACGCGAGCGTCCTGCCCATCTCCTCCGCCAAAATCCCGGCCGCCCGATGCCCCATGGCGCTGCCGCCATTCGCTTCGTCCACCAAAACCCCGGCCCACCCCATCGCGGCCATCTCGCGCCAAAGCTCCGGGTCGGTCGCGCGACCCTCGTCCCGCATCGCCCTCAGCCTTGCCAATGGATCGGCTCCGGCCAAAAACCCGCGCGCGGCGTCGCGCAGCAGCGCTTCGTCGTCAGTCTCCACGAGCGATGCGGGGGCGGCAGCACTCAAGCGGGCAGCTCCAAAATGCGCCGTGCGATGATGCCAAGCATCACCTCCGACGTGCCACCCTCAATGCTGTTGGCCTTCGTGCGCAGCCATTCTGGCGCGAGCGCGCCTTCGCCATCCCAGGTCAACGCGCTCGAACCCCCTGCCGCCATCATCAAATCGTAGCGCTGCTTGTTCAGCTCGGTCCCGGCATACTTCAGCATCGCCGACGCATCGCCGACGCCCTGCCCCGCTTCCGCCGCGTCCTTGTAGCGCTCCATGGTGAGCCCGAAGGCGAGCGTATCGACCTCGGTGCGCAACGCGTCCGCGGCGATGACGGGATCATCAATGCCGCTGTCCCCCAAGATCGACGAAATCGCGCGCCCGCCCAGCAATCCCCTTGCCCCGCCGCCGATCATCTCGCGCTCATGGGTCAGGAGATATTTGGCGATCGCCCAGCCCCCGTTGAGCTCACCGACGAGGTTTTCCTTGGGCACACGCACATCATCGAAGAATGTCTCGCAAAAGGGGCTTTTCCCGCTGATCAGCCGGATCGGCCGCGTCGAGACCCCCTCGCTCTCCATGTCGATCAGAACAAACGATATGCCCTTGTGTTTGGGCGCATCACGGTCGGTTCGCACCAGCGCGAAAATCGCATCCGCTTTGTCGGCGTAGGACGTCCAAACCTTCTGCCCGTTGACGACAAAATGGTCGCCGGCGTCCTCGGCCCGGGTCTGCACACCCGCCAAATCCGACCCCGCCCCAGGCTCTGAGTAGCCCTGGCACCAACGCATCTCACCGCGCACGATGGGCGGAAGATACCTTTGTTTCTGTGCCTCGCTGCCGAACTCCAGCAACGCTGGCCCCAGCATCCTCAAGCCGATTCTCTCCAGCGGCGTGCGCGCCCCAATGCGCGCCATCTCTTCGGCCAAAACCTTGTCCTGCGCCCGGCTCAGCCCGCCGCCGCCATACTCAGTGGGCCAGCGCGGAGCGGTCCAACCTTTCGCCGCCATCCGCTCAAGCCACACCCTCTGAGCGTCGGACGTGAACTGCCAGCGCTTGCCGCCCCAGCAAATTTCATCCTCGCTCCACCCTGCGCCCCGCATCGGCTCCGGGCAGTTCTCCTCGAGCCAAGCGGCGGTGCTGGCGCGAAAGTGTGCAAGCGCATTGTCGACCACCATACACCCCTCCGGCTCACCTGCAGCACTTGGACCGATGGCGAGCGCTTGACAAGCTGTGAGGATTTGCAAGCTTTATCTCCAAGACAAAAAGTATCCGACGGTCCGAAAGAGGCCGCGCACATTTGGAGGAAGCCCATGAAACGTACGGCTCTGCTCGCTTCGGCGGCAGTGCTGGCCATGACTTTTGCCGGCACCGCCTACTCGGAAACCCTGAAAATCGCTTACATCGATCCGCTGTCCGGATCATTCGCCAACGTCGGCGACCAAGGTCTGAAGCACTTCGTCTACGCGGCTGACCTTGCCAACGCAGATGGCGGTATCGGCGGCATGGAAGTCGAAATCGTCCCGTTCGACAACAAGCTGAACCCTAAAGAAAGCCTTGTTCAGCTCCAAAAGGCCATCGACCAAGGCATCCGCTTCATCACCCAAGGCAACGGCTCCTCCGTCGCCTCCGCGCTGATCGACGCTGTGGAGAAGCACAACCGCCGCAATCCCGACGAAACCGTCCTCTTCCTGAACTACGCAGCCGTCGACCCGGCCTTCACCAACGACCGCTGCTCGTTCTGGCACTTCCGCTTCGACGCTGACGCCGACATGAAGATGGAAGCGCTGACCGACTGGCTCGCTGACCAGGAAGACATCAAAAACGTCTACATCCTCGGTCAGAACTACTCGTTCGGCAAAGCTGTCGCCGCCGCCGCGGTACGCATGATCGAAGAGAAGCGGCCGGACATCGAGATCGTCGGCAACGAGCTGCACCCCCTCGCGCAGGTGAAAGACTTCTCGCCCTACGTCCAGAAAATCATGTCCGCCGACACTGATGCCGTGATCACCGGCAACTGGGGCCCGGACATGCAGCTCCTCATCAAGGCTGCGGGCGACGCCGGCCAAGACATCCCGTACCTCACATACTACGGGGGCGGGCTTGGTGCGGTGACCGCGATGGGCGAAAGCGCCGTCGGCCGGGTGAAGCAGATCACCGAGTTCCACGAAAACATGGATGGCGGGGAAGCCCACACCGCGCGCATGACCGACTTCGAGGACGAGTTCGGCGGCCTCGACTACTACTACCACCGCGTCTTCACGCTGATGGAGATGCTTGAAAAGGCAGTGGAAGAAGCAGGCTCCACCGACCCGCTCGACGTTGCGAACGCCCTCTCCGGCATGGAGCACGAGACGGTCTTCGGCACCGTGAAAATGCGCGAAGATAACCACCAGCTCATCCAGCCAATGTTCGTGTCGACGCTGTCGGCCGATGTGGAGCGGGATGTGGAAGGCACCGGATTTGGTTTCATCACCGACCCTGACGGCCGCATCGAAGGCGAGCAGACGATGACTGAAACCACCTGTTCCATGAGGCGCCCGAGCTAAAGGGGTGCCCGGCGGGGTCCTTGACCCCAACAACTGGGGAGGGGTGCGCCCCTCCCCCATTTCCCTTGTGACATCATCGACGACGGGGAGCGTTGCCGCGTGGAGACAGTCGTATTTTCGCTGCTCAACGGGACGATCTACGGCCTTCTGCTCTTCATGTTGTCGAGCGGCCTGACGCTGATCTTCTCCATGATGGGCGTCCTCAACTTCGCCCACGCCTCGTTCTACATGATCGGTGCCTATTTCGCGTACACCATCGGAGCCACAACGGGTTTCTGGGTCGCTCTCTTCTTAGCGCCCATCCTGGTGGCAGCCCTCGGCGCCATTGTGGAGCGCTACGGCCTTCGTAAAGTCCATACCAACGGCCACGTCGCCGAACTCCTGTTTACGTTTGGCCTCGCCTACCTCATCGAAGAAATCGTCAAAATCATCTGGGGCAAGTTCGCCGTCCCCTACCGCGTGCCCGACGCGTTGGACTTCCCCCTCTTCCAGCTCTACGGCACTGACTATCCGGCCTACCGCATCTTCATGCTGGTCGTCTCGGTCACGATGCTCGCGGTGCTGTTCGTCCTCCTCAAAAAGACCCGCACCGGGCTCATTATCCAAGCCGCTCTGACCCATCCGCACATGGTCGGTCACCTAGGCCACAACGTGCCGCAGATCTTCATGCTAGTTTTTGGCATCGGCTGCGGACTGGCGGGCCTCGCCGGCGTCATCGGCGGCAACTACCTCGTCACCGAACCGGGAATGGCCTTCAACATCGGGCCGATCGTGTTCGTGGTCGTCGTCATCGGAGGCATGGGATCGCTGATGGGCGCGTTCATCGCATCGATCCTGCTGGGCCTCACCCAAACCTTCGCCGTCGCCATCGACACAACCTTCGCGCAGATTTTTGGCTTCATCGGCCTCGGACCCACCACCGAACTTGGCGCTCTGTCCATCTCAGCCATCGCACCGATGCTGCCCTTCATCCTCTTGGTGCTCATCCTCATGGTCCGCCCGCGCGGCCTGCTCGGGGAGCGTGAATTTTGACCGACACCACCGCCCCCGGATCGGCCGCGGCCCCGCAGCGCCCTGCCACCACAGAGCTTGGGCCAACCCCTGCCCAGCGCTTCACCAACCGCGTGCTGCCGTTCATCGTGGGCGCAGCCGTCGTCGCAGCGATCCCCTTCATGGACCCGTCGCGGACCGCCTACACGCTCCTCAACATCATCGGCATCAACATCGTTTTCGCGTTGTCGTACAACATGTTGCTGGGCTACGCGGGGCTCCTCTCGTTCGGCCACGCGGTCTATTTCGGCCTTGGCGGCTACGCGGTGATGCACACCATGGGCGCCATCGAGAACGAGTGGGGCCTGTTCGCGTACTTCCCGCCCTTCTTCCTGCCCGTCATCGGCTTCTTGGGCGGCGCATTCGCCGGCGCGGTCATCGGCTGGCCGTCCTGTCGGCGCTCCGGCATCCCGTTTGCGATGATTTCGCTCGGCATCGCGCAGCTCATCTTCTTTGCCGGCCTCATCTTCGTCTCAGTGTTTGGCGGCGAGGAAGGCATCTCCGGCGACCGCACCTACGGCCCAGAGTTTCTGGGCATCTTCCTCGGCCCCATCAATGAGGTCTACATCTTCATCGCTTTCTGGACCGTCGTGGGTTCAGCGTTGATCTTCGCCTTCACCCGAACGCCTCTGGGCCGGATGTCCGAAGCCGTGCGCGATAACCCTGAGCGGGTCGAGTTCGTGGGCTACGATCCGCAGACCATCCGCTACATGGTGTTCATCGCATCGGGCGGCTTCGCGGGCCTCGCGGGCGGCATGGCGGCCGTCAACTTCGAGATTTTCACGCCGGAAGCCCTGTCCCTCATCCCATCGGGCATCGTCCTCTTAATGGCTTACATCGGCGGAATTCGTTACTTCGCCGGTCCCATTCTCGGCGCCATCCTGCTGACGCTTGGCCAATCCAGCCTGTCTGACTTCTCCGAAGCCTGGCTCCTTTATCTCGGCATCCTGTTTATCGCTGTCGTCATGTACGCGCCGTCCGGCCTCGCGGGCATGATCGTGGCGTTTGCCCGCGGCGCCACAAGCCCCGGCGCATTCGGTCGCCTCGCGCGGTGGGCCGCCATGTCCGGCGGCGCAGCCTTGATGCTTGCCGGCACCATTGTGTTGGTGGAGGTGCTCATCCGCCGCTCCAACGGCTTTGGCGAGGTCTTTGAACCCTACGGCTATCCGCTCCCCCACGACAGCGTGATGACCTGGGTCATCGCCATCGTCCCGCTTGCCGCAGGCTTTGCCATCATTCGCGCTCTGGCGCCAAAGGACGACGCATGAGCCCGGCCCTTGAACTCAGAGCACTGACGAAAAA
>CAKZYH010000496.1 GCA_937884725.1 uncultured Paracoccaceae bacterium | reverse complement strand
CGTGGACGAGGACCATCACGTCGTCCTCAGCCATCAGCTCCTCAAGCGCGCCCATAAACTCGCTCTCGTTGAGGCGGGCGGCGTGATCGTGGTTCTTCACCAGGCCGGGCATCAGCGTGAGGTTGAAGGCGGGCTGCTGACCGCCGGCATAGCTCAGCGGGAACACGGTCATGTCGAGCTGACCGCGGCTCAGCGGCTTGTACTGCTCACGCGGCTTAAACAGCGAGCGCGACGGGAAAATCTTGATGTCCAGGTCGACATCGGCGTTCGCCACTTCGTTGGCGACGATCTCGGCCACCTTGTGGCGCACGTCCGAGGTCGACCACTGGTGCGACAGGCGCAGTTCAGTGGCGCTTGCGGTCAGCGAGCCTGCGAACAGGCAGGCTGCGGCGACGGTGGCGGTGAGTGCGTGTTTCATAGGGTTCCTCCATGCGTGCCCGTGTTTCGCCGAGCTGCGCCAAACCATATCGCCGCGCAATTATGAGTCAACGTTTTGTATACAAGAATAGCTTTCTTGCGTGCAGTCTGCCGTTTTGGTAACGCAACAGAATGGAGCGACGGGCTGACTTTATCGCCGACCAGCTGGAACGCCGGATCTTCGACGGCACATTCAGCGATGGAGAACGACTGGATGAAGTCCAGCTCGCTGCTCAGTTTGGCGTCTCGCGCACGCCCATCCGCGAGGCCCTGCAGCGGCTCACCCAGTCTGGCCTGATCGAGCTGATCGCGCGGCGTGGTGCTTTTGTGCGCCAGCCGGGGCCTGTCGATCTTCTCGACATGTTTGAAGTCATGGCCGAGCTTGAAGCTGTCTGTGCGCGACTTGCGGCGGAGCGCATAACCGATGCCGCCCTCGCCCGCCTCGCCGACGCCAACGCGCGTTGTTCGCGCTGCGTGCCCAAGGGCGATGTGGACGGCTATTATCGCGAAAACGCGATCTTCCACGCCATCATTTATCAGCAGTCCGGCAACGCCTTTCTGGAGGCTGAATGCCTGAAGCTACACCGCCGCCTGCAACCGTTCCGGCGTAATCAGCTGCGCCTCCGGGGCCGGCTGGCGCAGGCCATGGGCGAGCACGAGGCGGTGCTTGCCGCGCTGCGCGAGGGTGATGGCGAGAAGGCCGCCGCCACGCTGCGCCAGCACGTGGCGGTCCAGGGCGAAAAGTTCCGCATCATGCTGGCAAGCCGCACCGCGGCCGCCGAGTAGGCGACACTCAGCCCGCCGCCATTTCCGCCTTATGGGCTTCCACGAACTTGGCCATGCTGGGAAACCGGTAGGTGGTTGTGGGCATCGCGTCTGGGTGCGTCTTGGCGCCAAAGCGGCCATCTTCGTGCCGCCGCCAAATCCAGCAATTGTCGAGCCCGTACCGGTTGCCTGGCTCATGATCGTGGAACATGCTCTCGGCAGTGTGCAGGATGTCCTTCTTCTCGATTCCCCGGCGCGAGAGCATCTCAAACGCGTACTCGAAGTTGCGCTCTGAAGGCTTGTAGCTGCCCACATCTTCGGCTGTGAACACCCCGTCAAACGTGACCCCGAGCCGAGCGTTGGAGCCGGAAAAGCTGACATTGTCGGTGTTGGTCAGCACAACAAGCTTGTAGTGTTGTTTGAGGTATTGGAGCGCCGCGCGACTGTCCTCAAACGCCGGCCACTGCCGCACCGACAGACCGTAGGCGGCGCATTCCTCGTAACTCACTTCAACGCCCCATTCCTCCGCGAGGCGGCGATACACTGTGGCGAGGAGATCGCAATATCGTTTCGACGGCGTCGAACGCTGCGCGGCCCTATCGTGGAAGGCGTGTGCCGCTAGAATGGACTCTTGGCTGAGCGGCGTCGCGACCCGGTCGATCAAGGGCTTCAAACCGGCCAGCATCCCAGTTTCCCAGTCGATCAGCGTGCCGTAAACGTCGAACATCAGTACCTTGTAATCGCGCAATCCCACCGCGTTTGCCCCTTCTCGTCTGCCTGCTCTGCGCCCCTGCCCCGCCCGAATGTGTGCTACGGACGCGGCTCAACTGCTGCTTTACGGAGAACCGCCATGGCCAAACAAGTCCTCGCCGTCCATCCCACTGTCCCGCTTTCCGGCGTTGTGATCGCCAATGGCTTCGCGTTTATCTCCGGCCAGGTGCCGATCAACGATGACGGCTCGATCCCAGATGGCGTTGGCGCACAAACCGCGCTGGTGTTGGAGAAGATTGCCGCGTTGGCGGAAGCTGCAGGGGGCAGCATGGCGGACGTGGTGAAGACCACGGTGTTTTTGGTCGAGATCAGCGATTTCGCTGACATGAACGCCGCATACGCCGCCGCTTTTCCGTCTGAGCCGCCGGCACGCTCCACCATCCGCTGCGACCTTGCCGTGCCCGTCGCGGTGGAGATTGAAGCCGTGGTGGCGCTTCCCGCCTAACCTGCGAATGGCGGCTGAGGCAGACCGCCCACCGGCAGCCCCGTGACGGCGAAAAGTCCGCCGGCGTGGGGCTGATCGCGCCCCGGCGTGAGGTTCACGCCGATGGACGTCACATAGAGCGTATCAAGGTTGGGCCCGCCGAACATGGGCCTCGAGGGCCGCTCGACCGGCATGTCGATCACCATATCGAGGTCGCCGCGCGGGGTGAGGCGGTAGAGCTGCCAGCCCCCTACCCC
>CAKZYH010000495.1 GCA_937884725.1 uncultured Paracoccaceae bacterium | reverse complement strand
TCGCCGGCCGAAGTCGACGCCCTCGCCCCCCACAAGGTTTTCCCCGGCAACCGCCCGTCCAACCTCATCACCTACGAGAAGCTGACGCCCTACACCCTCGGCCTCCTCCTCGCCTTCTACGAGCACAAAGTCTTCGTCCAAGGCGTCCTTTGGGGCGTGAACTCATACGACCAGTGGGGCGTGGAGCTTGGCAAAGAGCTCGCCGGCGTCCTGCTGCCTGCCGTCCGCGACGGCGCCGCGCTCGACGCCGACACAGCGACCGTCGCCGCCCTCGCCCACGTTCGCGGCTTGCAGTCCGGCTAACCGACCCTCCGGTTGCCCCGGCCGCTCGGCAACCGCACCACCGCGTCGAGCCCGCCCCCCGGCCGGTTCGACAGCGCAATCTCGCCCCCATGCGCACGAATCAGCGTGCGCGCAATCGACAGGCCAAGGCCCGCCCCGCCAGTCTCGCTGCTGCGCGATTCCTCCAGCCGCACAAACGGCTCAAACACCTCGCCAAGCCGGTCCGGATCAATCCCCGGCCCATCATCAGACACCGTGATGACCACGTCATCGCGCTCGTCGACCAGGCTGACACGCCCCCCGCCAGCATAGCGCACAGCGTTGCCGGCAAGGTTGCCCATCGCCCGCGCCAACGCTACCGGGCGCGCCCGCACCATCACCCCATCCGGCCCGTTGAACGACAGCGACGGTTCGTCCGCCACAATGCCCGACAGCAGCGCGGACAGATCCACATCCTCCACCGCCTCGGCCTCACCCGCGCTCTGCCCATAGGCCAGAAGCCCGTCGGCGATGACCTTCATGTCGCCGAGCGTGCGGATCATCGCCTCGCGCTGCGCATCGTCATCCACCATCTCCGCCCGCAGCCGCAGCCCGGTGATGGGCGTGCGCAAATCATGCCCCACCGCCGCAATCGTGCGCGCCCGCTCCCGGTCAAAATCGGCAATCCGGTCCTGCATGGCGTTAAACGCACTCGCTGCCCGGCGCACCTCCCCCGGCCCCGTCTCCGGCACCCGTGCAGTGCGGTCCCCACGCCCCGCCAGATCCGCCGCATCCGCGAGCGCCCGGATCGGCCGCGTCAGCCGCCGAATGAACCAAACGCCGACCCCCGCGACGGCAATCAGAGAGGTCAGCACTGCGAGTAGCGGCGCCCCCGACGGCGCCCGCGGCCGCCGCGGCCGGGCACTGAGGTTGAGCCACACGTCATCAGGAAGCTGCACCGACACCACAACCTGATCCATCGAGCGACGGCGCATCCGCTGCGGACCATGCTTGCGAAAGTCTACGGTCACGCGAACCTCCGGCGTCTCGGCAAACTCTTGCGCCAACGCCGCCTGCAGCACGCCGCGCATCCGATCAGAAATGCGCCCGCTATCATGCTCATCGAGCAGCGGGTTTTCCGACGCGCTAAGCCGAAACCCCCGGCTGCTCGCGGCCCGCGTCAGCGGCTCTCGCGCTTCATGGGGCAGTGCCGCAAGCGCTGCCGCCACAGCCGCCAGCCGCTCGATCTGCGCCCCCCGGCCCGAAGCCCGCACCGCGCGCTCCCGCTCAAACGACAGCACAGCGAACGTGGCAACGTTCGCCAGCACCAGCGCCGCCACGAGGATGAGCACAAACTGGCCGCTCACCGTGCGCGCAAACCGCAAAATCCTCACAGCGCGTCGTCCACATCGGCCGCCAGCCGATAGCCGCCGCCCCACTCCGTCACGATCACGGCGGGATGCTTAGGGTCAGCCTCAATCTTCCGCCGTAACCG
>CAKZYH010000494.1 GCA_937884725.1 uncultured Paracoccaceae bacterium | reverse complement strand
ACTGAACCAGGGGAGAAAGGTTAAAACAATCGCACTCCCCGAAATCAGTGTCATCAATGTTCCAGGGAAGAAATTCACGTAACCCGGCAGATCAACGAACAACAGGTAGCCAAGGTCAGCCAAACCACCGATGAGTGCCGTCACCCAAACCGCCGTCATGTTAGACTGCCAGATGAAGACTGCACCGATGATGGTGGCGAGGCCGAACCAGCCCAAGTTCCAGCCATGCTGATTGAGGATGCCACCGGCCGCAGCAGGGTAGTCCATCGCAAGGGTTGCGGCCGGAACAGCGTCTGCAATGGCTTGGACACTGCCGGTGGCATCACTGGTGAGGACGATGACGCCGGCCAACAGATGAACCAAACCCCAGATGATCCATAAGATCGCTCCGACTTTTAGGAGCATAGACCGCTTCGCTTCGGCCATCGGAACCTCCACAAACAAGGGCATGGTCTTGGCTGCGAGTGAAAGCTGATTTGGTGGACTATGTCAACTAAATGCCTTCGCCGTGGCTGATCCTTCTCTTCCAACACTGTTGGATCGGTTTGTCCGGCGGATGCATGTGTCGTTGCGGGACAAATCTGCCGACTTTGATTCTGAGAAGGTTGGGCCCATCGGCGGGATGATCCTGCTGACCATGGCTGAACTGGGGTGCGTGCCGATGCAGGAGGTCACGACTCGGTTTGGCCGGGACAAGTCACAGATGACCCGGGCCATGCAGTCGTTGGAGCACAAAGGGTTGGTGGAGCGCACGAAATCCAAAGAGGATATGCGGGTTACGCTTGTCGGGCTGACGCCGCGCGGGGAGGCGTTTGTGGCTGTTCTTCGCAATGTCATCGAAGAATCGATCAATGAAATTCTTGAGCCCATATCCGATCAAGAGCGTGAAGTCTTGGTGAGTATTTTAAGCCGGGTCTCGCTGTGATTGCCCCCGCCCGTACGCGGCTTGGTGGTGGTGCGGGCGGGGGCGCGGCCTCAGACTGAGGTCAGCCTAGGTGGTGGACCTCGGGTAGGCCGTAGACTGGGGTGGGGAGGCCTGCCTCGCGCGCTTTCAGTTGAAGTGATAGGAACTGCGAGTAGTGGCGGGACTGGTGGAGGTTTCCGCCGTGGAACCACAGCGCGTCCTGCTGCGTCGGCTTCCACATGTTGCGCAGTTCGCCCTCCCACGGGCCGGGGTCTTTTGGTGTGTCGGATCCGAGGCCCCACACCTTGCCGACCTTATCGGCCACGTCCTGGCTGATGAGCTGGGCCGCCCAACCGTTCATGGAGCCGTAGCCGGTTGCGAACACCACAACGTCTGCGGGGATTTTGGTGCCATCGGTCAGCACCACGCCGGTTTCTGACAGTCGCTCGACCTGGCCAGTCTTGAGTTTGATAGACCCGTCGGCGACCAGCTCGGATGCTCCGACGTCAATGTAGTAGCCGGAGCCGCGGCGCAGGTATTTGAGGAATAGGCCGGTTTCGTCAGCGCCGAAATCGAGAAGAAAGCCCGCTTTTTCCAGGCGGTCGTAGAAGTCAGCGTCTCGTTTGCGGGTTTCGTCGCACTGGGGGCGCTGGATTGCGGGCAGGACCTTGTAGGGGATGGAGGCGAAGATGAGGTCGGCGACGTCGGTGGTGATGCCGTTGGCGACGGCGTCCTCGGAGTAAAGCGCACCTAGCGCCAGCTCCATCAGCGTGTCGGATTTTACGATGTGGGTTGAGGAGCGCTGCACCATGGTGACATCGACGCCCGCTTCCCAGAGAGCGGCACAAATGTCGTGCGCGGAGTTGTTGGATCCAATGACGGCAACCTTCTTGCCCACGTAACCGTCCGGTCCTGGGTGCTTCGAGGAGTGGTGCCATTCGCCCTTGAAGACGTCTTTGCCCGGGACGTCGGGGATGCTCGGAACGCCGGACATTCCGGTCGCCAGAACCAGTTGCTTTGGCCTCAGCGTGACGCTCTCGCCGTCGCGATCGACTTGGATGGTCCACTCGCCGGTGGTCTCATCGTAACTTGCCGATTGTGCGGTCGACTTGGTCCAATAGTTGAGCTCCATGATTTTGGTGTAGCTCTCAAGCCAATCGCCGATTTTGTCCTTCGGGCTGAAGACCGGCCAGTCATCCGGGAACGGCAAGTAGGGCAGGTGATCGTACCAGACGGGGTCGTGGAGGCAGAGCGACTTGTAACGTTTGCGCCAACTGTCGCCGGGCCGCTCGTTCTTCTCCAGGATAATGGTTGGCACGTTGAGCCGGCGCAGACGGGCGCCCAGTGCAATGCCGCCCTGACCGCCGCCGATGATCACCACATAGGGCTGCTCGGTATAGCCAAGCTCGCGCTCCTCGCGGGCCCGGCGCTCGGCGTAGCTTTCCCGGTCTCTGTCTGCCCCATGGACCACGCCCGGCACACGGTTTCGGCCGGTCTTTTCTTCGTGTCCTTTGATCTCTTGTGCAGTGGTGAGGAGGGTCCAGCACAGGCCGTCCTTGAGGCGGACGTGGCCTTTGCCGCGCACCACATCGGTCTCGAAGGTGAACCACGCGTCGGTGATGCCGTCAGCCTCGTTGGCGTCACCGGTCATTTCCCAGTTTTTGGGGTGGGTGTGCGCCAAGGCTGACGCCAGCATATCGCCAATGGTATCGCGCCCTTCGAGCGTGACGATATTCCATGTGAAAGCCACAAGGTCGCGCCAATAACAGTCTTCGGCGAAGAGGGCTTTGGCGGCTTCGATATCCTCGCTCTCCAACGCGCTGGAGAGCTTGGCGAGCCAGGTCGATACCTGGC
>CAKZYH010000493.1 GCA_937884725.1 uncultured Paracoccaceae bacterium | reverse complement strand
CGTCAGCAAGTGCTGCTTCGAGTGCCCCGACGTCCGCCTCTAGCGCGAAGACGGTCGCGTTCGCTTGGCTAACGGCTTGCTCCTGTGCGGGGATCGCATCGACCTCAAGGGTTACGAGTTCTTCAACGGCCCGGGCCACCTCGGCGAGCTCTTCGGTGCTAAGCCCGAGGGCTGCGAGGCGGCGCGAGGCGTCGATCTCCGCCGCCGCGTCGTCCACGTCGCCGCGGACCGCTTCGAGCGCGTCGTTGATCTCCTGCAAGCTCGCCTCGGCGGTGCCGTTGTTGGCCGGAGGCTGGAGGCCGAAGTTGAGCGCGGAGAAGCCGCGACCCTGGCCGGCAAATGCGGGTGGGATGATGACCTGATCATCCGCCGGACTTGGCGGAGCGGAAGTGTCTGCGGCGGCTGGTCCGGTCAACTGCGAAAGGGGGACCGTGGGACCTGTAGCGCTGACCGAACTCATAAAAATGCTTCCTCGGCGTGAGAGATATCGTCGGCCGTAAAATAGGATCAGCTAGCCTCGTTCGGATGTGCCGCACGATACGCGCAGCATGACTTCCCGCGCCGCACACAGTTGGATCCAACCGGCGCTAGCGCCAGCGGTCGTCCACGTCCGCCGGGAAGGTCCCCAGTTGCAGGCCAAGAAGGATGCGCTGGGCGGCGTGAAGATCGTCCCGCAGGTGCGGCGCGCCGCGAGCGGCCCGTGCGGCGCGGACCCACGCCCTCTTCGCCTCGCCGAGCCTGCCCCGTCGCGCCGACGCGATCCCAGTCACAAGGAAAATCCGCGGATGGGTCTCTCCTTGCTCGATCAGTTCGCACGTCAGGTCGGCTGCAACCGCGTTCGCCTTGTCCATCAACGCACAGATGGCGAGCGACAAGATCGCGCCGACGCGAACGTCGACGCCCGCGGCGTGGCAAATCGCAAAGCCGTAGTGCGCAGCAAGGATATCGCCGCGGTGGAACGCGTCCAAAGACAGATTGTACATGGTTTCGACGCTGAGGAGGTCCGATGTTGTCATGAGTGCGCTCAAGACAGCATCGCCGTTGCCGGGCGCTTGGCTTTCCAAGTACTCCACAACAGCTTCGCCGTCGGACGCCACATCCGACCAATAGCTCGCGTCCAAAACCCGGCTGAGGAGGGCGCGCGGGGAGGTTGCGGGTGCCAGCGCATCGATGGAGTAAAGGTCCGAAAGGCGACGCGCGTCCGGGAAGCTCAGCGGCTCGACACGAGCGTCTTCCAGCAACGTCGCGCCAGCGGCCTCCGCGCTGCCGAGGTCGGCCACCGCGGGCCCAGGGGGCTGCGATGAACCGCTCATCATACTAGTGGCCATAGCCCATGCGCGGGGCACGGTGTGTCATGGGTTGACCGATCGCGCAGACCGGTAGCGTTCCGATCATGCCGGCTCGCGGTCCCCCGGCTTCGTCTTTCCGGGGCGAGGCGGTGTTAGTCACTGCACTTCTCGCTCGTCCGCACTGCGGGCCGATTCTTCCGACCTGCCCGGGTTGCGTGGCGTGACCCACTGCATGGCGTTGCACTTTCAGCGAGGCTTCCCTGCGCATAAGCTTTGATCTTCCCATAACAGGCTGTTTGTTATTGGATTTTCCACTCGAGAGTGCCGGGGTATACTGCTGCTGAGAACCCATCCACGGAACGCAGCAAGACACCGACCTCGCCGATGCTCGCGATCCGGGTGGCACCATCGGGCGCTGACCCTTCGGCTAGTTTACGCCCGCTCACCAGCTGCACGTACCTTTGGTCGGCTAGGTTCGCACCGACGATGTCGAGCTCCGGCGCTTCGAGGTCTCGAACGATGAACTCTATGAAACGCTCGTTTCTCTGTGTTTCCGATAGGAATATGGATGTCTGGCTCATCCGCTCGGCGCGAGGTGTGCCGACGCGCTCGAGACAAGCGGCAAGGCGCTCCGGCGACAGGGCCGCCTCCAGGAGTACGCCTCGGTTTTCAATGCCGACGTTTGCCAGCTGAAGCTCTTGAGAGACGCTGAGGACGTCGAGCCAAAACATGACTTGCGGGAGCATGTCGATGGCAATCCGCGCGCCCGGCCAGCACGCGAGCATACCAATTGACCTCCGGCGGTTAGCTGGCAAGAACGCCGTTGTCTCAGAAACATCTCGGACGCTGTCGTCGAGATTTCCGATCGCCGCCGAGACGTCCGGCGCTTCATCCTCGCCGACGAGTTCTGACAGCGTGCCCTCGACAAAGGCATCAATGAGCGCCCCGGTCGCATCTGCGAGGCGCTCGAACGCCTGACGGACCTCTGGGGAGACGACTGCCGGGGCAGCGTCCTGTTCGATGGTCGTCGGCTGGGGCGCTACCGCTTCCCCCTCGGCCTCGCGCACTGGTGCGGCCGCCCGGAAGCGCTGGCTGGACGCTGGTGAGGTGGCCATCGCCAGCGCTGTGCCAGTGAGCGGCGCGGGGTGTGGACCGCCGCCAACCAGGCGCACATTCTGTGTCGGCTCCGCCACTTTCCAGGAATCGGCCGCAGGACTATCGCTGGCTGTGCTGCCGCCGAGGGTCCTCATGGCTTCGCCGAACGCAGCCAAAGCATTTGGGGCGTTGTCACGCGCTGCTGTCGGTTGTTCTTCAGGCTCACCGAGCTCTTCAGTGCGCGCACCGGTGCTTTCGGTCTCTTCGTCGAACAACCCGCGGATCTCAGAGCCCAGCTCGGGCAAGCTGTCGATGTTGAGCCGCTGGCCGGTGGCGTCGGTCTCATCCTCGGGTGCGGCGAGGACGAGTGCGTCATCAGGAATAGAAAGCGTCATACCCTCGATGCTGACGCTGGTCCGCAGTGGCACGAGCCTTGCGAAACGCCGCGCGTAGGCCTGGAGGAAGCCGACATACCCATCCAGCGCTGAGTTGCGCACTGCACCGTTTGCTTCGATCAGCCGACCCGACCGGTGGAACTGAACAGTTCCGTTCAGCCCGGAGCGTTTGGCGAGATCGCGGACCTCAACAAGGATAGTGTCGCCGGTGCGCAGCTCGCTGACAATCTCGCCGACACCCAGAAGCTGCTCCTGCAGCAAGGACACAAACGCGTCCGCCCGGTCCGGGTCGACGATGACGCCGGAGAGGGTCACCACGCCGTCATCGGACAAGGTGTAGTCGATAGCCACCTGGCGGGATGCGATGAAAGTCTCAATCTCCTGCGCGATGGTCTCGCGCACCCAAAGGCGCACGTGGGGCTGAAGGCCCGCGTCACGCAGCGCGTTCAAAATGGCGCGCCGCTCAACAAGCGCTTCCACGTGGCCCCGAACGTAGACACTGCCGTCGACCTCGTCCTCGACATTGACGTGGTCCGTGAAGGCGAACCGGTCCACGATCTCCTTGACGAGGACCAGCTCGTCCCGCGGCTGGTTGCTTACCAGGCCGAGTGCATTGTCACGGCTCGCCAAGGATGAAGCGGCGATCCAAAACACTCCGACCAGCAGGATAGCTGGCACAATAATCCCTCTGATGCTCGTCGCACGCGGCCACCGCGGGAAACGAGACTTGGCCGCAACACCGGCGGGTGCATCCGCATGGTTGGCGGCAGCGATCAGATCGGCCCAGCGCGCCGTTGGAGCGCCGACTGCAAGGCGCGTGGTTCCGATGGTCACGATGTCGAGCTGGTCGATATCGCGCCACTCACCCTCGCCGGGTGAGAGCTCCAGGCCGGTCGAGGTGCGAACAACGCCCGTTCCCGCCTTCAGCGCGAGCGCGC
>CAKZYH010000492.1 GCA_937884725.1 uncultured Paracoccaceae bacterium | reverse complement strand
GGCCTCTACAGCCCACCGCGCGACAAGTCCGACACGGCCCTTCCCACCGCCGCCGAGTAGCGCCGGCGCGAAATCTTATCCAAGCGCACCCCTGCTGTCGTATCGTGATTGCTGAGCTGTTCACGCCGGATGAGTGGCCATCCAATGCCGGGCGATATCCTCCCGACGGCAAATCCACACATCGTGATGGCTGGCCACATGGTCCAAAAACCGCGTCAGTCCCGGCAGCCGCCCCGGCTTGCCCGCGAGCCGGCAGTGCAGCCCCACATTCATCATCCGCCCACCCTCAGCATAAAGGGTGTCAAACGTGTCGATGAGATAAGCCGCAAAGTGGTCGGCCGTATTGAACCCCTGCGGCAGCACAAAGCGAAAATCGTTGGCATCCAGCGTGTAGGGAATGATCAGAAGCGGCTTCTCATGCGCCAGGTTCCAGTAGGGCAGATCATCGCTGTAATCGTCGCTGTCGTACAAAAAGCCGCCGTCCTCGGCCACCAGCCGCCGCGTATTGTCCGACATCCGCCCGCAATACCAACCCACCGGCCGCGACCCAGTCAGCGCCGTATGCTCACGGATCGTATTGGCCAAATGCTGCCGCTCCTCCGCCTCCGACAGCGTGCTGTAATCAAACCAGCGGTACGCATGGGTCGCAATCTCCCACCCCGCATCGACCATCGCCCGCACCGCATCGGGATTGCGCATCATGGCAAGCGTCGCCCCATAAACGGTAATCGGCAGCCCCCTCGCCGTCAGCACCCTATGCAGCCGCCAAAACCCAGCGCGACTGCCATAATTGTACATAGATTCAACGTTGTAGTTCCGCGCTCCCACGAGCGCTGGCGCCCCAACAATCTCCTGTAGGTACGACTCAGCCTCGCCGTCCCCGTCCAAAATGTTGCGCTCCGCCCCTTCCTCATAATTGAGCACAATCGACAGCGCGAGCCGGGCGCCGCCAGGCCACTGCGGATCGGGCGGATTGGCCCCATAGCCCACATGATCGCGAGGGTAGGACGTCATCGCATTCTCCCGTCAGACCGGGTCGTCCGGCGGGGAGAGCTTAGCGGAAGTCTTCGTCGGAATGGTACGCCGGCGGGGGCTCGAACCCCGGACCGTTCGATTAAAAGTCGAATGCTCTACCAGCTGAGCTACCGGCGCCTGTGACACGACTTAGCCAACACCCCACCAGACCTCAAGGGATGGGCGCGATCTGCAATGTCGCAATTGGAGCGTTTCCAAACAAACCAGCCATGTCACGCCAGCGCCGCCAACGTAAAAAGGGTGAGCACCGAGGTGTAGACAATCACGCGGGACATCACCTCGGTCCGGACCCCGTAAAGCAGCGCAAGGCTGAATGACATGGCGCCCGCCGGCCCCGCCGCGCCCAAAACATATTGCTGCGACCCGCCAAGCCCCCAGCCGACGGTGACGGCAATCGCCAGCGGAAAAACGATGAGCTTGATGCCGGTAAAGGCGAGGGTCGGCGCATCTGGCTTCAGCGGGGTTTGGGCGAGGACGACCCCGAGCGCGAAGAGGGCAAGTGGCGGGGCAGCGGCGCCGTTGAAGTCGACAAAAGTCATCACTGGTGCGGGGATGGAAAGACCAACAACGTTGGCGGCAAGACCGGCCGCCATCGCGATGAGGAGCGGCGACTTCGTAAGCCGCCCCAGCGTCAGGACGAGATTGGCCCGGTCTTTGGTCACGATCTCCATGGCCATGATCGCGGCGGCGAAGGTGATGACGGAGTCCAGCGTGATGATGGCGGTCATGGGCAGGACGTTGTCGGGGCCGTAGAGCAGAATCGACAGCGGCATCACGTAAAGGACGGTGTTGGAGAAGACACCCGCCATGGCCAGGAGGACCGCCTCCGGCACCGGCAGCTTGAAGACGACGCGAGCTAAGGCGTAGCCGGCGAGGAAAATGGCGTATTCGGTGGCGGCGTAGACTGTGATGGGGACGAGGCGCAGCTCTTGGACTGGCGCGTTGTAGAGTAGGCCGAACAGGAGGACCGGCAGCAGCAGCGTCATCGCGATACGGTTGAGAACGCGGGCGTCGTCCTGGCTGACGCGGCCGGTGCGACCGAGGGCGAAACCGATGGCGACGATCGCAAATACCGGCAGGATCGGGTCGATGAGGGGGGCGAACATTTGCACCCCTCAGCGGGTGCATGGGTTCGCCCGAACGTGCAACCGGGTCGGTGCGGGGCTGATATGTGCCATGCCCCGCAATGGGGCGATTAGTCTGCTGCGGCGGCGACGCTGGCGTTGGATGCCGGAGCTCTGACGAGGACTTCGCGGCGGGGGAACGGGAAGGACAGGCCTTCGCGCTCGATGGTGAGTTTGATGGATTTCACGAGGTCGCGCTTGGTGGGCCAGAAATCGGGCGTTGGGATGTGGCAGCGCAGGGTGAGGTCGATGGCGCTTTCGCCGATCTCGGACACGAAGACGTTGATGGTGTCCTTCGCTACCTTGTCGTGATTCTGGGCGATGGTTCGCAGGATGTTGAGGCCTTTGTCGATGTCGTCCTCGTAGGCGATGCCCACAGTGAGGTCGAGCATGCGGGTGTCGTAGGTGGTGTAGTTGGTGATGTTGCTCGACCAGACTGCGGAATTAGGCAGGATTTTTCGAATGTTGTCGTAGGTGGCGAGCTCGGTGTGAAAGAGCGTGATGGACTTGACGGTGCCCGATTCCCCCGCGGCCTCGATGTAGTCGCCGAGCTTAAAGGGGCGGATCAGTATGATCATAACGCCGGCTGCGAGCGAGGTGAGCGAGCCTTGCAGCGCGAGGCCGATGGCGAGTGAGGCAGCGCCCAGGACCGCGATGAGGCTGGTGGTGTGGACGCCCATCAGGTTGAGCGCGATCACCATGAAGACCGCAAGGAGCGCGTAGTAGAGGAAGCTTGCGAGGAAACTCTCGACGATGGGGTCGACGTGGTTGGTGCGGTGGAAGAATTTGGCGACCGCATCGGAGACGCGGCGGGCGGCCCACCAGCCAGCGAGGAGCACAGCCAGGCCGAACGCGATATCGACGCCCTGAGCGCTCGCCCATGCGATGATCGGGTCGATCCAGGTTTTTGCGGTCGTTTGCAGACCTTCCATGGTCGGGTCTCCGGGTGTTTTGCGCTTCAGGCCGGGTGGGCAAGCGTGGCTCGGGGTTGCCGATTGTCATAGCGCTCGGCGGGCGGGGGATAAGGTGCCCGGCCGGAGATCGCGAGGCGTCGCGATTGGGCGCAAGTTGCTGGCGCGTGCTGAGCGCGCGTGGCCGGGTGGTTTTGGCGGGACCAGTTGGGTCGGCCGGCGGCGCGTTTGGGTTGGTGTCGGGCGCGCCGCCAGTGGGTCTTGGGGTTAGTCGCAGTCGATGTCGAAGCTGTAGCGGGCGGTGATGCCGTCGAAGGTTGTGGTGATGGTGCCGGCGGCTTCGTCGTACCTGCCCGTCCCGCCGATGATGGCGGCGGTGTAGCCGGTGCCGCCGGGCTGGTCGGTGTCGAGGG
>CAKZYH010000491.1 GCA_937884725.1 uncultured Paracoccaceae bacterium | reverse complement strand
CATGCTTCAGAAACTTCTTGCATCATCGGCGGCAACCACAGAAGGGCCAGTGGAGCACCACCGCAAGAAAAGGCCCCACTCCGCAGATTAGAGCCCAGAGTTCCAGATGCGGCATCTTCGACCAGCGTCGGCATTCAGTCTATTGTTCGTAAAATCCTGACTCGCGCGTGCCCAAGTCAATCCGGCGATGTGCGCAATCCTGGCAATGAAGCATTCGTATGAAACCCAAGAACTTACTCATTGTATTGTCTGACGAACATAATCTGTCCGTCGTCAGGGTTTTTGGAACCAAGAGCGTCTTAATCTAAGAGAGAGTTTGGCTCATCTGGTTGGTTTGATTATGCGGCGCGTTTGCGGTGATGCAAGCGTCGCGCTTCGAGCGTCTTTCGTTTAATCCTTTCGCGTTGTTGGAGAAGGGCTTTGTCCCTGCCGAAGTAGACATCGGCGGGTCTGACATTGTTGAGGCTCTCGTGGAAGCGCCGGTGATTGTAGTGATCGACGAAGGCAGCGATCTGAGCTTCGAGATCACCGGGCAGGAAGTAGTTTTCCAGCAAGATTCTGTTCTTCAAGGTTTGGTGCCAGCGTTCGATCTTGCCTTGGGTTTGCGGGTGATACGGCGCACCGCGAGAATGCTTTATGCCGTTATCTTTCAGCCATTCCGCCAGGTCGCCAGAGACATAGCTGGATCCGTTGTCACTGAGTAGACGTGGCTTGTGAACGACGTGGACCTGGTCACAACCTGATGCCTGCAACGCCAAGTCCAGCGTGTTGGTCACATCTTCAGCCCGCATGGTCGTGCAGAGCTTCCAGGAGACGATGTAGCGGCTGTAGTCGTCGAGGACCGTGCTGAGATAGAACCACCCCCAACCGATGACCTTGATGTATGTGAAGTCGGTCTGCCAAAGCTGGTTGATGGCCGTCGTCTTGTGCTGGAACTCATCGGCTGCCTTGAGAACGATAAAGGCTGGGCTGGTGATCAGGTCATGTGCCTTGAGCGTGCGATAGACGGTGGATTCCGAGACAAAATAGCGTTTCTGATCTGTGAACGTCACTGCCAGCTCGCGCGGTGATAGCTCCGTCTCCTGTAGCGCCAGCTCGACGACGTCACGCTTAATCTCGGTTGGGACACGGTTCCAAACGTGCTTTGGCTTGGGAGATTGATCCCGCAGTCCGGCCTCGCCGCGCTGCAGATATCGATCATACCAACGGTAGAACGTCGTCCGGGGGATACCAAGCTTGGCCAGTGTCATGCGGGCTGACAGGTGGCTTTCCTCAACAAGCCGGATGATCTCAAGCTTCTCAGATGCGGGATACCTCATTCGGGGTCGCCCCCACCGTCGTACATGCTTTTTTTGAGAAGACGCAGCTCAAGCGTCTGCTCCGCGACGACCTCTTTGAGATCTTTTGCTTCGCGGCGCAGTTCCTTCACTTCGTCAGTATTCGCTGAACGTGCCGTATCGCCAGCCAAACGCTTTTTGCCAGCTTCCATGAAGTCCTTGGACCACTTGTAATAGATACCCTGCGATATGCCTTCACGACGGCACAACTCAGCAATGCTGTCCTCGCCGCGCAGGCCATCCAGCACGATCCGGATCTTCTCTTCAGATGAATAATGCTTGCGCGTGGCGCGCTTAATGTCTTTGACGATCTTCACGCCGGGGCTCTTCGTTGTCTTTCTCATCGTCCACTCCTGGTGGCTACGATGAGCAACAAACCCTCTCTTAGCAAATTACACTATTTGGACCCATAGGCGCTGACGTCAGACAGGCCGAGAATTTGCGCATATTCATCCAAAGCCGGACAATGGCAGCATGCATCTCGTCTTACCCGTAAAGGACATAGGTGTCGTCAAAGACATGGGCTGGGGCGAGGATCACTACTTGGTCACGCAGGGCCAATGGCCACCCGGACTGATGATGGTGTTTTCACCGCGCGATGATGACGAACTGGATGTCGTCAAACAAATCGTGGCGCGATCCTATGAGTTCGCAACAGGCAAGAGTGTCG
>CAKZYH010000490.1 GCA_937884725.1 uncultured Paracoccaceae bacterium | reverse complement strand
ATCGCGGCGCCACCCAGCGCTGCATCACCGCCATCGCCGGTCCGCCAGGTTCGGGAAAATCCACCCTCGCCGCGCGTCTCGCAGAGCATCTCAACGCCCGCGATCCAGACAGCGCCGCGGTCGTTCCCATGGACGGCTTTCACTTTGACGACGCGGTTCTGCGCGCTCGTGGCGACTTGGCCCGAAAAGGCGCCCCGCACACGTTCGATGTGGGCGGCCTCAAATCGCTGCTCGCTCGCATCCGCCGAAACGATGAGCCCTTTATCGCCGTTCCCGTGTTCGACCGTGAGCTAGAGGTCGCCCGCGCGGGCGCTCGGATCATCCCGCGCACCGCACGCCACATTCTGGTGGAGGGCAACTACCTCCTCCTCGCCCAAAACCCCTGGCGCGATCTCGCATTCGACCTTTCGGTCTTCCTGCCCGTGCCACTCGCTGAGTTGGAACGGCGGCTATCAGAACGTTGGTCCCATCTTGCGCCCACCGCAGCGCGCGCAAAGCTGACGGACAACGATTTGCCCAACGCGCAACTCGTACTGTCGGAAAGCCGCAGAGCCGATATTTTCATCGACACGGCACGGTCAGCTTAACAAGTGGGCATGCTTTGATCGAATGTTGACCACCCGTCCCTCGGGTGTTTCCATGACATCCGGCGGTGTCACAATCCGCCGACAAGACAATAAGAGAAGCGGCCGTTCCAAACGCGGCCTTGGGGGAAACACCATGAAACGAGTTTTAGCGCTCGCCGTTGCGGCGGCGGTATCGACTGGCGCGGCTGCACAGGCCGAAACAGTCCTGAAGCTGCAAACGTCCACCCAAAGTGGCGCGTTCGAATACCAATACATGGCAGAGGAATGGGGCAAGCGCCTTGCGGCGATGACCGGCGGAGAGATCACCGTCGAGTTCTTCCCCATCAACTCCATTGTCGACCGTAAAGAGACGCCCGAGGCGGTGATGGCCGGCGTGCTCTCTGGCGACATCAACTCCATCGCCTACTTCACCGGCCGCAACCCCGCCTTCGCCATCATGGGCGACCTGATTGCGGGCTACGATTCGCCCGAGCAAGTGCAGACCTTCTGTCGCCACGGCGGCGGCCGCGACGCGCTCCAAGCGCTGTGGGACAGCGTGCTTCCGGGCGCCTACCACATTGTCGGCTGCGGCGCGGTCTCCAAAGAGGCGCTGGTCTCCAAGGTGGAGATCACTGGCGTGGACGCACTCGACGGCGTGAAAATCCGCTCACCGTCCGGCCTTGCCGCCACGGTGTTCCAAAAGGCGGGCGCGGCGCCTGTGTCCATGTCCATCAGCGATGTGTTCACCTCGCTGGAGAAGGGCGTGATCGATGCCGCCGATGCATCGGCCTACATCAACAACTCCACCAGCGGCTTCCACCAGGTGGCGACCTACCCGCTTTATCCCGGCATCCACTCCATGGCGATCCGCCAGTTTGCCATCAACAAAGGTGTTTGGGATTCGCTGTCGGAGGAGCAGCAGCTGGTGCTGGAAACCTGGTTCTACGCCGCCTACGACGACGTCCGCCGGCAGCTTGACCTTAAGGACAAGGCCCAGGTGGCAGAGGACACCGCGTCCGGTGACATCACGGTGATCGACTGGAGCCAAGCGGAGCGGGACAAATTCCGCGCCATCGCCGTGGAAGCCTGGGAAGAGACCGCCGACAAGTCGCCCGAGGCCCGTAAAGCGCTCGATGCGCATTACGAGTTCATGAAGTCCATCGGCCTCCTCTAATGAGTGAACCGGGGAGCCGGCGCGTCCGGCTCCCCGGGCTTAAGGCACCGGCGTCATGAAATACTACGTGGCCTTCGTCAGCCGCATGAGCGTCTTTTTCGGCAAGGCGTGCGGTGTCTTCTATCTCACGGCCGTCGGCCTTTCGATCTTCGAGATTTTTATGCGCTACGCCATGGGAAAGCCCACGGCGTGGACGTCTGAGACCATCATGGTGCTCGTCGCAACCGCCTGGATGCTGTGTGTCGGCGCAGTCACCCAGCAGCGTCGGCACATCACTGTCACCACGATGGAGCTTCTCGTCGGCCCCAAGATTTGGGGGCGCATGAAGAAGGTCGCCATCGTCTTGTCCATGGTGGGGGTCAGCGGTCTCATCATCATGCTGTGGGACCCGATGCTGAAGGTGATCAACGCACCACAAACGTCCGGCAGCGCGTTCGATCCACCCACCCCGACTTACGTCAAGACGATGCTGGTCTTCGCCGGGTTCCTCTATCTTTTGCAGCTGATCGCGAACCTTTTTACGCCCTCGCAGCCAGCCGATGACACCAGCAAGAGCGAACGCTGATGGGCATTGAGTTCATCACGCTCGCCATCGTTCTATCGCTGTTCACGCTAATGGCCATCGGTGTGCCGCTGGGCGCATCCACGCTCATCATCTCCGTGTCGGCGGCCTACCTGTCGTTCGGTCCCAACGGGTTCATCCTGGTCACCTCCGCCGTTACCAAGGTGATGGACAAGCAAGCGCTCGTGGCGGTGCCGTTTTTCGTCTTCATGGCCAACATCATGGAGCGGTCGGGAGTCGCCAAAGAGCTATTTGATTCCATGGCGATTTTGGGCGGCCAGATGCGCGGTGGCGTCGCTGTCCAGACCTGCGTCGTCGCCGTCATCCTCGCCGCCATGTCGGGCATTGTCGGCGGCGAAATCGTGCTCCTTGGCCTGATCGCCCTGCCGCAACTCTTTCGGCTTGGCTACGACCGAAAACTCTCCATCGGCTCCTTGTGCGCATCCGGTTCGCTGGCAACGCTTATTCCGCCGAGCGTCGTGCTCATCGTCTACGGCGCAGAGGCGGGCGTCTCGGTGAAAGATCTCTTCACCGCAGGCGTCGGCCCAGGGCTCCTGCTGGCGTCGCTTTACATCACCTATGTGCTGATCCGCGTGCGGCTTAACCCAGCCATGGGCCCGGCCTACGACGCGCCGGAAGCAGCCCTGCCCTTCTTTCAACGCCTTGCGTTCTTGCGCGGCCTCATCCTGCCGTTCCTGCTCATCTTCGGCGTGCTGGGTTCCATCTACGGCGGCATCGCAACAGTCACCGAATCCGCCGCCGTCGGTGCTGTCGGCGCGCTCATCGTGGCGGCCGCGCGGCGCGAACTGTCCATACAGAAAATCCGCGAGGCGCTGTGGGCAACCACGCTCACCACAGGGTCCATCTTGTGGCTGATCATCGGCGCAGTCAGCCTGGTCGGCATCTACAACATCCTCGGCGGCACCCGCTTCTTGGGCGGTCTCCTCACCGGCCTCGAAGTCGCGCCGATCGTCGTGATCATCATCATGATGGGGATCGTCTTCTTCCTCGGCATGTTCTTGGAGTGGATCGCCATCGTCTTCATCACCGTACCGGTCTTCGCGCCCGTCGTGGTGCAGCTCGGCTACGATCCGGTCTGGTTCGGCATTCTTTTCGCCATGAACATCCAGATTTACATGCTCTCGCCACCCTTCGGCCCGGCGTGCTTCTACCTCAAAAGCGTCGCGCCCAAAGACGTGACGCTCCAGGAGATTTTTTTGGCGGTGCTGCCGTTCATCGGCCTACAAATCATCGGCCTCGCCCTGGTGATGGCCTTCCCGCAAATCGCGCTCTGGCTCCCCGGCCTTTAGGAGAACCAACCATGGCTCCCGAGGATGATGGCGAATACAAAGTCTACGATTTTGGCTGGTGGCCGGAGTTGATCGGCGTGATCGGTGTTGCGGTCCTCATTTATTATTTGTTTGAATTTGCTCGCGGCTCGATCTGAGCGGCGGCGATGGGGCCAGCCACCCGGAAAGCCCGTGGGAGGACTTTTACAATGAACAAGATGCAATCCATCGCGGTGGCGGCCGCATTCGCGCTCGGAACACTCGCCACCGGAGCTGCAGCGCACGACGCCAAGTATCCGCACAGCCATAACGACCAGTTGGTTTCAAACCAGGTGACACCAGACTCGGAAAAGCTCGATGCGGCCGAGCTGGAAGCAACCGGACCCACAGAGACGACGGGGATCAAATCGGTCAAAATGCTCGGCAAAGTGCCGCTCGCCGGCGAGATCAGCAGCTTTGAGGACCGCATGATCCGCACCCGCGAGTTGGAGCTTGAGCCAGGCGGTGTCGTGGCAGTCCACCGACACGATGAGCGCCCCGGCGTTGCCTACATCATCAGCGGCGAAGTGACCGAGCATCGCTCCGGCGCCGCCGGCCCGGTGGTGAAGCGCGCCGGCGACGTGGCGCTTGAGCAGAACGGCACCGTCCACTGGTGGGAGAACGAGGGCGATACCGTTGCCAAGGTGGTCGTCGTCGACATCGTCCCGGTCGAGTAGTCGGCACCCGCGTGGCGCGGGGCGGTCGCCCGGCTCGCGCCCTTCCCTGCCCAGGCGGCCCGCTTTAGGTGTCGCACGGAACGAGGGAAGGAGAACGCCACATGGCGAACGTCGCATTCATCGGTCTTGGCGTGATGGGTTACCCCATGGCCGGCCACCTGAAAAAAGGCGGACACGAGGTGACGGTCTACAACCGCACCACCGCCAAAGCGCAAAAATGGGCCGAAGAACACGGCGGTTCGTTCAAGGAGACCCCGAAGGCTGCCGCTGCGGGCCAGGACTTCGTGTTCTGCTGCGTCGGCAACGACGACGACCTGCGCTCAGTCACCACTGGCGAGGACGGCGCGTTCCACGCCATGGGCGCAGGCACCATCTTCATCGACAACACCACAGCGTCCGCCGAAGTCGCCCGCGAGCTGCGCGCCGCCGCTGACGCGAAGGGTTTTGGCTTCCTCGACGCGCCGGTCTCCGGCGGTCAGGCCGGTGCCGAAAACGGCGCGCTGACGGTGATGGTGGGCGGCGAACAGGACGTGTTCGACAAAGCGAAGCCCGTCATCGATTGCTATTCCAAGATGGTCGGGCTGATGGGGCCGACCGGCGCCGGGCAGCTCACCAAAATGGTGAACCAGATCTGCATCGCCGGCCTCGTCCAGGGCCTCTCCGAGGGCATCCACATGGGCAAGCAAGCCGGGCTCGACATTCAAAAGGTCATCGAGGTGATCTCGCTGGGCGCCGCTGGCTCCTGGCAGATGAACAACCGCTGGGAGACCATGAACCGCGACTTCTATGAGCACGGCTTCGCGGTGGACTGGATGCGCAAGGACCTCAGGATTTGCCTCGAAGAAGCCCGCAACAACGGCGCGCGCTTGCCGGTCACCGCCCTGGTCGACCAGTTCTATAGCGACGTCCAAAAAATGGGTGGCGGTCGCTACGACACCTCCGCGCTGCTCGCCCGGCTGGAACGCAGCTAACCTGCCGCGGACCTTCCGGCCCATGTGGTACACTCCCTGCTCCGGAAGCTAACGCAGGACGGGCCGGGAGCGCGGTGATGACCAAGGCAAGCACCATCCAAAGTGTCGACGCGCTTCGTGAGCGCGTCCGACCGCCGGCTCGCATGTCGGTCGACAAGGTCATCGATCACATCGACGACCTTGCCGCCGAATTCATCGCGGCAACGCCGTTCATCATTATCAGCTCTGTCCGGGCGGACGGCCAGGTCGATCTTTCCCCCCGCGGAGATCCGCCAGGCTTCATGAAGGTGCTAGACCGCAAGACGCTTGCGATCCCCGACCGGCCGGGCAACCGCCGCGCAGACACGTTCACTAACATCATCAGCAATCCGGAAGTCGGCATCATCTGCATGATCCCCGGCCACGAGGACACGCTGCGCCTCGCTGGTCGTGCGCAGCTGGTGGACGAGCACGCGCTCGCAGAGACGATGGTCGTCGCAGGTCACACGCCACCGCTCATCATCAAAGTTACGGTCAACCGCCTACTGTCGCACTGCGCCAAGGCCATGGTCCGCTCGCACATCTGGGACCCGGAGCACTGGCCCGACGGCGCCAAGGTGCCGTCCCATGGCAAGATGGTGAAGACGCACGGCGCGCTCAGCCAAACCCTCGACGAAATGGAAACCCTCGTTCTCGACGATAAGCTGAACAACCTTTACTGACGCCGCCTTTGCTCGGGGCCGATCGCCGCTGTCCCAGGCAGCGCCGGCGTGCTTCACTCGCACCGCACTGGAGAGCCCGTCATGGCTGAAACTGTGATCGACACGGAGGCGCAGCTGCGCGAGGGGCAGCGGGCGCCGTCCCACCGTGCCGCTAACAAAGAGATCGACCACATCGACCCGCTCGCCGAGCGTTTCATTGCCGCGACGCCCTTCATCACCATTGCCTCGCAGCGGGAGGATGGCGGGCTGGATGTCTCTCCCCGCGGCGACCCGGCGGGCTTCATGAAGGTGCTCGACCCCAAGACGCTCGCGATCCCTGATCGGCCCGGCAACCGGCGCATGGACACGCACGTCAATTTGCTGAGCAACCCCGAGGTCGCCATCATGTGCATGATCCCCGGGAACAACGATGTGCTGCGGATCGGCGGCCGCGCCCGCATGGTGAGCGATCCGGACCTCGCCGCGTCCATGGTCGTCAACGGTCACACACCCTCGCTCATCCTTTTGGTGACGGTCGATCGCCTCATGTGTCACTGCCCCAAAGCGATGATGCGCTCCGGCATTTGGGAGCCGGAGAAGTGGCCTGACACCGCCGATGTGCCAACGCTCGGCGAGATGGTGAAGGCCCACGGCGCGCTCGCCGACAGCATCGAGCAAATCGACAGAGACCTAGCCAAAGACTACAGCACGAACTTCTACTGACAGCGATACGCCCATGACCTCCCCCACAAGTGACGAGATTTTAAAGGCGGTGGAGGACGGCTTCGCCGATCAAGTCCGCTTCCTGCAAGACCTTGTCGCCATTCCCTCCCAGCGGGCGCAGGAGATGGCGGCTCAAGACTTTTACGCCAAAGCCTGCCGGGCGCGAGGCTATGCCACCGAAATCTGGCCCATCGACCTGTCGCTGATCGAGAACCACCCCGGCTTTTCTCCTGTGACGGTGGACTACGCCCAAGTGTTCAACGTCGTCGCCAGCCACAGGCCGCGGCAGGAGACCGGTCGCTCGCTGATCCTGAACGGGCACATGGATGTGGTGCCCACCGGTCCGGTGGAGGGCTGGGCACGGCCGCCCTACGAGCCCGCCATCGAAGGCGACTGGCTGTATGGTCGCGGCGCGGCGGACATGAAGGCCGGACTCGGCGCCAACCTTGCGGCTCTCGACGCACTTCGGCGGCTCGGATATCAGCCGGCGGCGACCGTTTATGTGCAGTGCGTCAGCGAGGAAGAGTGCACCGGAAACGGTGCCCTCGCCTGCGTCGCGCGGGGCTACCAAGCGGATGCGGCGATCATCCCAGAGCCGGTCTACGAGCATGTGGTGCGCGCCAACACCGGCGCGCTTTGGTTTCAGGTGAGAGTCTCCGGGCGGCCGGTCCACGTGCGGGAAGCCGGCACCGGCGCAAACGCCATCGAGGCGGCCTACCGCGTGATCCAGGCACTGCGCGGGCTTGAGGCTGAGATGAACGCCGAACAGGGCCAATACCCCCACTTCGAAACGCTCGACCACCCAATCAACCTCAACATCGGCAAGATTTCCGGGGGCGACTGGGCATCATCAGTGCCGGCGTGGTGCACCTTCGACTGCCGCTTGGCGCTTTATCCGGGCATGAAGCCGGACGCCATCAAGGCGCGCGTCGAAGCCGCAGTCGCCGCCTGCGCGCGGGACGATGCTTATTTGTCGAACGCCCCGCCCGCCATCACGTGGAATGGCTTCACGGTCGAAGGGTACGTGCAGGAGCCGGGAAGCGATGCTGAGCGGGCGCTGGAGCGCGCGCACGAAGCCTCCTTCGGCCGCAAACTCACCAACTACGTCATGCCTGGCTATCTCGATGGCCGCGTCTTCGTGCTGTACCAGGACATCCCTTGCCTAGTGTACGGCCCCATCAGCCGCGACATTCACGGCTTCGACGAAGCAGTGTCGTTGTCCTCGCTGAAGCGAATCACGGGGGCGATGGCGTTGTTCATCGCGGATTGGTGCGGCCTGGAGCCGGTCTGATCAGCCGGCGAAAAAGACCTCGTGCATCACCCGCCCTGGCAGCAGCGTGAACGCGCCGGCGACAACCAGTGCTGTGGCATAAAGCCAGATCATCGTTGTGCGGTGGGCGGCGACGTTCCCTCGCCGCACCGCCCAAACGCCGTAAACGAGCGAGCCGAGCGTATAGGGGATGATCAGGTGGATGGGGCTGAAATAGCCAAACGTTTTCAGCGTTGAAATGAATAGCCCCGATATCGCGACGAACCCTAGCCCAACCACGAAGACCCACCCGAGCACCCTGTGCAGTAGGTTCCCCTTCGGCAGCGCCAGTTGCAACGCGCCAAGCCCAACAAGGGCACACGCCACCAACGCATGCCCCGGGATGGGTGACGGCTCAGACGCCAGCGGCTCCAGTGAAATCATCGCCTCGCCGCGGCGTCACAGTCCGCGCACGACCGGGCTCTAGCCACCCAGATACTCGTCGTCGCTGACCGGCTCGAGCCAGGTGATGTGGCTGCCGTCCTGCCGTTCATGGATCGCAACGTGGGACATGGTCGTGGTCGCGGTCGCGCCGTGCCAGTGGACTTCGCCCGGAGGAATGAAAATTGAATCGCCCGCGCGAATGTCGACCCGCGGCTCACCCTTGGTCTGAAACCAGCCGGCGCCTTGTGTCACATAAAGGGTCTGGCCAAGCGGATGATGGTGCCAGTTGGTCCGCGCTCCAGGCTCAAACGTGACCAGCGCCGAGTTCGCGCGCGCTGGGTCATCGGGCGTCGCGATCGGATTTTGCCACACCGGCCCGACAAAATACTGCGCCGGTGCCCGGACCGACGGCACATCACCGCATTTGACATGTTTCATGGCACAACTCCCCCGCTGAAAGCTCTGCGCTTCCACATCGCGAGGGAACGCAAAACGTCAACCGCCGTCACACCACAACTGGAGCACTCTGGGTTTACACGGCGTCGCGTGATGCCGTGTAAACCCAAAATGCTCTAAGGAGCCGGTGGCGATCCGGTTCCACTGCGGGTGCAGATCCAAGGCGAATTGATTTAAGCCTGGTGGCCGCGTCTGGCCTCTACAGTGCTCGCCGCGGAAACCGAGCGAACTGGGAGAGTGGCGATGCGCTATGTTCTTTTGCGGGTAGTGAACCCGATGATCACCGGCTTCTTCGCCATTTTGCCTGTGGTCATCACGGTCGCAGTCATCGGCTGGGTCGCCAGCTATGTGGCGAGCTACTTGGGACCCGATTCCTCGTTTGGTCGCGCGATGCGCGACTTGGGCGCCATCGTCGTCGATAGCGATGTCGCTTACCTCATTGGTCTTTGCATCGTCCTTGCGGGGCTATATGCCCTCGGCCTTCTCATTCAGTCGAGGCTACGCCGTCTCTGGGTCAACTTCTTCAACGAGGTGTTTGGCCGGCTGCCCCTAATCGGCACGATCTATAAGACGATCGCTCGGTTCGTTCAGCTCCTCGATAAGCGCGATGACGATGTGGACGTGAAGTCCATGAGCCCGGTCTGGTGTTATTTTTCCGACGACAAACGCAGTGCTGTTCTTGGCCTCCTGGCAAGCAACGAGACCGTGAAGCTCGACGGCGAGACCTATCGTGTAGTGATGGTGCCCACGGCGCCTGTGCCGTTCGGCGGTGGCTTGCTGTTTTTGCCGGAGGATTGGGTCAAACCCGCGGATTTCGGCGTTGAAGGACTCACCAATATCTACGTTTCGATGGGCGTCACCGCACCCGATTATATGGGTGACAAAAGCGCGATGGCTCAGATTGTCCGCAAACCAGCAGCACCCGATGAAACGCCAAGCGGGTAGCAGTGGGCATCCTTCTGGTTAAAACTCGACCAACGGACCCGCCGCGATCGCGGGGCCGGGCGCTGTCCCGGGCACTGAACCACCGGTAGGCTCGGCCGTGACAACAAAGCGGGCTTCGCTGAGGAGCGGCCGCAGGTCGTCCGGCACGGTCAGCCGCGCACCGTCTGCGGCATCAAGTAGCCCCATCGACACAGGATCCCGCTCGTTCGTCACGAGCCACAGTTCGGCGCTTCCAGACGGCCGGACTGTCAGCGGTTGAACGGCGATGACGCCCATCCGATCCACAACGGCGAGCACGATTGAGCCATCATTTTCCACGATCGCGGCACTGAAAAGCGCATTGGTCGGCGCGCGGTCTGGGCCCAGAAGCCCCGGCACTTGGATGAAGACAACCAAGGCAGCCACCGCAGCTGCAGCAATGGTCCCGAACAAGTAGGCGAGATCACGCCCCATAGTTGAACGTCGAGCGGGCGTTCGCTCTTCGTCGCCGAACAGAGACGCCGACAAGCGGCGATAGGAGCCGCGCGGTGCACTGTGCTCGGGAAGCGCCTGCGCCATCGGTGCAAACCGCTCTTCCCAGCTCCACACTTCGGCAGCAAGATCAGGGTCGTCCAACAGGTCGCGCTCAAATGCCTTGCGCTCGGCCGGGTCCATCAGGCCAAGGACGTACTCCACCGGCTCCGCGTCGGCGTTTTGGATGTCCGAAGCGCTCATGACGTCAAACACTCTCTCAACTTGGCCAACGCTGCGCGCATTCGGCTCTTCATCGTACCCAGCGGGACACCTTCGCGTTCCGCCAAAGCAGAATAAGTGGCTCCGCCAAAATATGCGATCCGCACAATTCGCGCATGATGGAGCGGCAAGCTGTTCATACAGTTTGCCAGTCGGATCATTTCCCCCTTCGCCATCGCCTTTTCATCAGGACGCAATGCCGCGTCCGCGACAGCTTCCGCCGCGTCGAGCGCCGCAGTATCCGGCTTCCTGGACCTCAGCCGATCGATGCACACGTTCCGCGTGATGGCGATCATCCAAGTCATCGGTCGCGCCTGAGCCGAGGAGTACCGCTCAGCGTATCTCCAGATTTTCGTATATGCGTCCTGCAACGCGTCGTCCGCCTCACTCCTGTCGTGTAAGATACGCAGGCACACGGCGAACAGTTTACCGGAGGTGAGCTTGTGCAGTCTCGCAAATGCTGTGCGGTCGCCAAGCGCGGTCCGGGACAGCAGATGAGCTAAGTCGTCCGTCGCCAAAGTTGCACCTTCTGAGTGTCCACCGGCGTAGACAGTCCGCCGTCACACCGTCGTCCGCTAGCAGCAGCAACGGCGACAGTCACCGGTCATCGCATCTCTTTTTTAAGCGATCGCTCAGAAACGTGATGGAACACCACGACTGGTAAGGCCGCCCCTGGCGTGCGTGCGCCGAAATTTTTCGAGGCGGGCCGCAGGAGTGCGGTTAGTTGTCGCGGAGGGGTATAAAGCTCTCAGCATCAACGGTCGAAAGCGCCGGTGGGTCACCGTCGAGAACTTTGAGGCCTGCGACCAGGAAGTCCGCGCACATGCGCTCATCACACCGGAGAGCTTCGTCAACGGCATAGGCAATCAGCCTTTTTAGCACCTCAACGTCGGTGAAGTGCTCGAATTCCTTGCCCACACATCTCTCAACCAGCATGCCGTCGCCCTGCCTTTGGCTAGTGTCCGCATTACGGGACGGTAGCCAGGGCGTGTGAATTCAGCGTGAAATAACAATTGCAGCGAGCATTCTGTCGTGTAAGCGAAATGTGGCGGCGAGCAGAACCTCATCTAATATGATGTCGAAGCGTGTGGTGCGATGCTGAAAATCCTATCGTCGGCTATCCCGCAGCCGTCTCTCAATGTGCGGCTATTGGGTCGACCCGGCGTGGAGTGTGGCGGAGAAACTGTCACTTTTCCCACCCGCAAGGTGTTCGCAGCATTTTTGTACCTTGCCTGTCGCGCACCGGAATGTGTGCCACGTGCGAAACTGTGCGAATTGCTTTGGGGTGATGTACCGTCCGAGAAGGCGGCGACCTCTCTTCGAAAAGCGCTGAGCCTTTTGTCCAAAACCCCTGAGTTGGGCGGGGCTATGGAACGTGGCCGGATGGATCTTTCCTTTACGGACGATGTTAATACCCTCGATCTGAATAGGTTTTGGCGTCTGGTCGGCATTGCGACCCCGCAAAGCTACCGCGATGCCAGGGCGCTCTGGACTGGACCACCGTTGCAAGATTTCTCGGTCGGCATCGCTGAGTTTGACGATTGGGTGACCTCTTATCGCGCCGGGATTGTGGACGATGCCATCCGCGTTTTGAGCGGGCAGCTGGCGGTCAAGCGGGGCAAGCTCGCCACGGCGGCTGAGCTGGTCCCGCTGTGTGAGCTTCTCGCGCGGATCGAACCCGCGGACGCGGCGGCGAACGAAACTCTCATCGAGATCTATGGAGAGCAAGGAAACCGCTCAGCGCTCAACCGGCAAATCCAGAGCTACTCGCGCGCCTTGGACGAGCTCGATGTCGCGCTGCCCAAAATGCTTCGCAGCGAAGTGAGGCCAGTCCCAGCCATGCCGTTGGCAAGGCCGATGGCAACGGGACGGGATGAACCGCGCGATCACCGTCCGTCCGTGGCACTTGTGGGCCCCGGAAACGCTGATGACCACGGATCGCCACTGCGTTTCGCGTACGCTGAGTTGCTGAGCCAGCTCACACGATTTCGGCGGATCCGATGCGTCGAATCGGCACCGTGCTACGACCGGGACCAACATCCCGATTCGGGCAACGACGCCTACGACTACCGCATGTTTCTTTGGCATGAGCCGGCCGGTCGGTGCATTTTTCTCAAGTGCATCAGTACCCGCAGCCTCAGCACGATTGCGGTCCGCAAGCTGCCGTACTCAGCGTTTGAGGAGCCGGAGGACGCGGCGGTGACGATCGCGGCTGCCATCAACGACCTCATCGAAGCGATCGCATCTGATGAGGCCGGCTCCCAATCAAGTGCCTACGCACGATGGCTGCAGGCCTATCGACACATCTGCGCGTTCACGCCCCGCAGCGATAACCAAGCAAACGCTATCCTGCGCGGGTTGATGCATGACCAAGACGGCCAGCGGCTGAGTGTCGTCTATTCAAGCATCAGCCATATCGCCATGCGGCGGCGCTACCGTGAGCCTGATGGGGTCTTGTCCGCCGACACCGCGGCCAATGCGCAGGCGGCAGTCGATCACGCCCTCGCGCTCGACCCGACCGAGCCGTACAATCACACCATCCGCGGTTGGTTGATGCTCCTCACAGCCAAGTCCCAGCTCGGCCTTGGCTGTTTTGAAGACGCCCTCTCGCTCAACCCCCACTGCGCCGACACCATAATTGCCGCAGCGGCCGCGCACTCATTCTGCGGCGACATGAAAACGGCCGAGCAACTCAGTCGTCGCGCCGGCGCCATCGTTGGGCGGCGCTCCCAACCTTACTTCCACGGGCTGCTCGCGGCTGTGCGCTACCTCAGCGATGATCCGATGGGCACGCTCAACCACCTTCACCGCGGCCCGCGCAACATGCTGATGGCCATGTACGGGGTCTGCGCTAACCACGATCTTGGTCTGTACGACGAGGCGGCGAGCGCCTATCAGCAAATGGAAATGCGCCAGCTAGAATCGATGGGCACGCGCGGCTTCGATGACCTTGAGCTCGACCAATGGATCAGAAACGCGGGACTGGCACGCAATGCACGTCTCCAGGATCAGATGGTAGATACAGTGCTGCGCTATAAGCGCATCACACCCGGCGAGGCACCGGCCGCAAAAGCAGCGTCTGCAGCTCGGCGCTGATTCGGACGGCCAGGTCTCGGGAGAGGACGCACATAAAATGAGCTTTGTGACCCGCGGCGGCCTCACAATCACCCGGACCGATCAACCGATCGACTACGCCGGCGCGCTGGAGCGCTGGGTCAAACGACTCGACCACGAGCGCGGTGCGGTGTTCTCATCAAGTTACGAATTCCCCGGCCGCTACACGCGGTGGGACTTTGGCGTGGTGGATCCGCCGCTAGCCTTGGAAGCCAAGGGACGCGATGTCAGCGTCATCGCGCTCAACGCCCGCGGCGCCGCGCTGCTTCCAGCCGCCGCCGATGCGTTCTCGCGCGCCGGGTTAGCCCCAGCCAGCGAAGCGAACACGGTCAACGTGAGGGTGCCGGAGCCCGAAGACGAAGGCCTGGTGGAAGAAGAGCGCACCCGGCGGCCCACCGCGTTTTCAGCGCTGCGAGCCTTGCTCGACTTCTTCTATACCGATGGCGACCCCAACCTCGGCTTCGCGGGCGCATTCGGCTACGACCTCGCCTTCCAGTTCGACCCCATCCCCCTGCGCCTGGAACGTCCAGCGGCGCAACGCGACATCGTCCTGTATCTGCCCGACGAGATTCTGACGGTCGACCACCACGGGAAAACGGCAAACGTCGCGCGGTACGAGTTTGCGTTTGGGGACAACACGACAGCCGGCATACCCAGAGCGCCGCAACCCAAACCGCTGGCGGCCAAGCGCAACGAGGCCACCCACGACCACGCGCCCGGCGAGTATGCCGACACAGTGCGTAAAGCGTTCGACTACTTCGCCCGCGGCGACCTCTTCGAAGTCGTGCCCGGTCAGATGTTCCGTGAGCCCCTGTCCGATTCGCCCGCCGCAATTTTCAGACGGCTTTCGGCAATCAACCCATCGCCGTACGGTTTTTTCATCAATCTGGGCGCCAATGAGTATCTGGTCGGCGCCTCACCGGAGATGTTCGTGCGGGTGACCGGCCGCCGCGTCGAAACGTGCCCGATCTCTGGCACCATTGCCCGCGGCCGTGATGCGATTGAGGACGAGGAGCAGGTCCGCAAGCTTCTCAACTCGGCCAAGGACGAAGCCGAGCTCACCATGTGCTCCGATGTGGACCGGAACGACAAAAGCCGCGTCTGCGAACCAGGCTCGGTCCGTGTGCTCGGCCGTCGGCAAATTGAGATGTATTCGCGGCTCATTCACACCGTGGATCACATCGAGGGCATCCTCTTGCCAGACCGCGATGCGCTCGATGCTTTCCTATCCCACGCCTGGGCCGTGACAGTGACAGGCGCGCCAAAGCGCTGGGCCATGCGCTTCATCGAGGAGCACGAGAAAAGCCCCCGCGCCTGGTATGGCGGCGCGGTTGGCATGGTGCACCTCAACGGCGACCTCAATACCGGTCTCACGCTGCGGACCGTGCATATCCGCGATGGCGTGGCCGAAGTGCGGGCGGGCGCCACCGTGCTTTCCGACAGCAACGCCGAGGAGGAAGAACG
>CAKZYH010000489.1 GCA_937884725.1 uncultured Paracoccaceae bacterium | reverse complement strand
CCTAGGACCGCGACGTCCGCCTCTCCGGGCTGCAATGCGGTCACGTGGGGGGCTTTGCCGAACCTGCAGCTGCCCACGAATGGAAGGTTGAGCCGGCCCTGATCGTAAGCGTTGGACATGGGGTGGGGCCTCCGCGTGGACGGTGAGAGTGGTCTAAGAAGGTTGCCGCGCGGGCCGGTCAGCGCGCGGGGTTGACCCGCGGGACGGGCGCGCTGGCGGCCCGGATCGGGGCTGTGTTCACCGGGACGCGGGTGCGCTTCAAGCGGACGGCGCGGTCATAGGCTTGGCGAAGGCGGCTGCGCAGGGCGGGGTCGGCCTCGGCGGCGCGGACGAGCGCGGTGTGGATTTCGCGCGCGACAGGGGCCGGATCGCTGCCGTGGGCGGCAAAAACGAGAAGATCGACGCCGGCGCGGAGCGAGCGGACGGCAGCCTCCCCGCGGGAGTGCTCGCGGCGGATCGCGGCCATTTCGAGGTCGTCGGACATGGCGACGCCATCGAAGCCCACATCGCGGCGGAGGAGACCTTCGACCACGGCGGGGGACAGGGTTGAGGGCAGACGCTCTCCCCCGCCGGTTTGGAGCGCCACGTGGGCGACCATAACCATGTCGGCATCCCCGGAGCGCACCAGGCTTTGGAAGGGCGCAAGCTCGCGGCGGGACCAGGTGTCGGTGACGTCGACGAAGCCTTTGTGAGTGTCGCCAGCGCTGGAGCCGTGGCCGGGAAAGTGTTTCAGCGCAGTGGCGATGCCGGAGGCGCGGTGGGCGCGGACAAAGGCTCGGGCGTAGCGCGCCACCACGGCGGGATCGGCGCTGTAGCTGCGACCCACGCGGCCGATGACGCGGTTTGCGGGATTGATGTTGAGATCGACCACCGGGGCAAGGTTTGCGGTGACGCCGGCGCTGGCGAGGTTTTGCGCCATCCGCGCATAAAGCCGCTCGGCTTCGGCGACGCTGTTCTTGCGGGCGATGTCGGCGGCGGAGGGGGTGCTGACGAAGCCCTTTTTCGCCGTGAGGCGCTGGACGGCGCCGCCCTCTTGGTCGACCGCCACCATGAAGGGGCCGGGTGCGGCGCGCTTGAACGCGCCATTGAGGCGGCGGAGCTGGGCAGGCGACTTCACGTTGTTGGCGAACAGTATGATGCCGCCGATGCGATTGGCGGCCGCCTCGTTGATGAGGCCGCGGATGCCGGGCTGGGTGGGTTCGCTGCCAATAAAGCCCATGATGATCATTTGACCGGCCATGTCCGACAGTGTCGGCTCGCGCGCGTCCACGCGGTGGACTATCCCGAGCGCAATGGCGAGCGTCAGAAAAAGCGGCAAAACGCGCCGCATACGCAGATGGATTAGCACCAACACTCTCCCTGACAGCGATCCGCCACGGTGGCGTTAGCCGGTTTGGGCGCGGGCCACCAGCCTGGACGGGGTTTGCCGGATGGCTTAGCTCAGCGCCATCGGCGGCGTTTCGCGGGGTTTGGCGAGCATGATCCTGCATCGATTTTTCGTGATCAGGCGGCTGTCGGTGGCAGCGCTCGCGCTTTGCGTCGCGTTGCAGGCGCACGGAGGCGTTGCGGCGTCCGATGAGCCGTTGGCGTCGCATGCCACGGATGAGGAGGCGCAGCTCAACTTATTTCGGCAGCGCGGGGGTGGAGCTGGCGGGGCGGTGTGTCTGCCGCTGGCGGACGAGCGTGATCCTGACATTCGGCGCAACCGCAGCATGCTGGCCTCGTTTCCGGTGTGCCTGTCGAAGGCGACGGTGCGCGATGCGGGCCGGGCTGACTGGGTTTTTACCACCTACAGCAACAAGGCAGCGCCCAACGGGCCGGTTTGGTACTTGCCGCACGATGACGAGGACGCTGCGTTTGATGCTGCCGTCTATGCGATCGCGACGTATGGCGGGCGGTTCATTGCTGCGAACGCGCGAGAGGAGCGCAATTTTGGCAGCATCGATCCGAACCGGGCGTTTGGGCGCACGAACGGGAGCGTTGGGCCGTGCGCCATCACCCGGGCGTATCCGGCCTACACCAAGTTTGTGATGGACGGGTTTCGCGGTGCGCGGAATATTCTGACGCTGCACACCAACATGGATGGGCCACCGCTCAACGTGAGGGTCAATTCGGAAAAGCTGCGGGGTTATCCTGCGACGGCCAACGTCGGGCTCAGCGATCCAGACAACGTGGTGATTCTGGCGGGGCGGCAGCCGCTGGAGAACAATCGGCGGGTGGCCCGCTTTGCGACGGCGCTGCGCGGCGCTGGGATCAACGTGATTTATGAGCGGGTGACACGGGCGAACAACGACTGCTCGCTCTCCAACTATGTGACGCTGTCGGGGGACCGGCGGCTTTATGTGAACATTGAGGCCCAGGACGGCGCGCGCACGGCGCAAAAGCGCATGATCGACATTGTCATGCGTCAGCTCGGTGTGCGGCCGGTGCGGTAAAGTGCCAGCCGGCCTATAAGCCGGGTTCTGTATGGCGGGGCTTCCCCCGCGTGACGACCATTCATCTGGGACGTCCGTTGCCGGACGCCTCGTGCGACCCACCCGGGCGGCGTGCGGGCGGAAACGGCCCACCGCCCCTATGCGGTCTTGCTCCCGGCGGGGTTTACCGTGCCGGACCTGTTACCAGGCCCGCGGTGGGCTCTTACCCCACCCTTTCACCCTAACCGGCGGCATGCGCCGGCGGTTTGCTTTCTGTGGCACTGTCCCTGGGGTCGCCCCCGCCGGGCGTTACCCGGCGCCGTGTTTCCGTGGAGCCCGGACTTTCCTCCCCGGCGGCCTTTCAGCCGTTGCCGGAGCGGCCGTCCGGCCGGCTGGCGAGGTCATAAAAACGTTCTGGGGATAGAGCGCAAGGACGGTGCCCATATTCGCGGGGGCCGATTATTGATCTGCATCAATAAAAAAGGGCCCAGTGCCTTTGGCGCTGAGCCCTAGTTGAGGGAGGAGCCCGATGAATATCTCATAGAATGCTCCGAATGGGGATAACTGAGATGCAACACTCGGCTTCAATGCACAGCTTCATGCAAGCTCAAGGCGAGCAAAATGCGCCCTCCTTTCCGAATTAACGCAAAATTTGTAATATTCTTTCCATCGCAACGCTCAAGCTTTCTTCACTGCGAGCGAAACAAATGCGGACGAATCCCTCCCCCTCGGCCCCAAATGCGGTGCCCGGGGCCGTGCCGACACCGGCGTCGTCGATGAGCGAAAAGCTCGCAGCCTGTGACGAAGCGAGGCCATCGACCTTCAAAAACGCATAAAATGCGCCGTCGGGCGGGGCGTAGGTGATGCGGTTGTGGCCGGCGAGAGCATCGCTCACCACCTGCCGGCCGCGCCGGGCCCGCGCAATAGTGTGCTCCACAAACCACTCTCCATCATTGAGTGCGACGGTGCCTGCACGCTGCATGAATTGGGCGACACCGGAGGTTGAGTACTGGATGAGGTTCTCCAGCGTCTGCTTCAGCGGCAGCGGCGCGTGGATCCAGCCCATCCGCCAACCGGTCATCGCCCAGTTTTTGGAGAACGTGTTGACGTAGAGGATGCGGTCTTCCGGGTCGGCGATATCGAGGAAGGACGGCGCGCGGGGGCCGTCGAGCCAATAAAAACGGGAATAAATTTCGTCGGCGATGATCCACAAGCCGTGCTGACGGGCAAAGGCCAGGACTTCGACGAGCTTGTCGTGGCTTGCCGTCCAGCCGGTGGGGTTGGCGGGGCTGTTGAGGAAGAGCGCTTTGGTGCGCGGCGTCACGGCAGCGGCGAGGCGGTCCATGTTGAGGTTGAAGACGCCGCCCTCCTCGTCGAACGGGACGGTGACCGGCTTTGCACCAGCAATGATCGCCGCGCCCGCAGCGTTGGGCCAGCTGGGGCTTGGGATGAGAATCTCGTCACCATCGCCCGCGGTCAGCGCGATGGAAATCTGGATCGCCTGCATGCCGGAGCCGGTTATGAAGAAGGTGTCCGGATCGTAGGTGCCGGGGAAGTGGCGGCCATAATAGTCGGCGAGGGCCTGGCGCAGTTCGGGGATACCGCGCTGGTGGGTGTAGAAGGTTTCGCCGCCGATCAGCGCCGCGGCGGCGGCTTCAGAAATAAAGCGCGGCGTGGGCAGGTCCCCTTCCCCGGCCCATAGCGGGATCAGACCTTCGCGGTCGCGGCCATAGTTGACCGCGGTGATGATGCCGCTGATGGGCGCCCGCTGGGCGGGCTGCCGCGCGTTGGCGACGAGGGGCGACATTGGCGACATGGGATCTCCTGGAGCATAGCGCAGAGCTGATCATGGACCGCACGCTGGCGAACACAACCGGTATCCTTCTGGTATGATGCTCCCTGGGGCTGCATGCCAGCCGGTCAAAAATGGGCGTATCGGCGGGTCGCTCATATTTTCGGCAGCCAGAGGCGTGCTTTGTTAGGGATTATTTGGCACCGCTTTTGCCGTGATGGGGCGAACGCGATATGTTCGCAAAGTTGCCGCATGTGAGGGTTTGCCAGTGTTGCGCCTGCTCAGCGCCGCCACCTTGTTGTCCATCGGGACAGTGTTGTTCCTCGCGCTCGCAGTGCCGCGGCTTTACACCGGCATTGCTGAACGTGATGTGCGCGCGACGCTGCAGGCGGTGACGCCGGGCGAAACGCTGGATAAAGAGGTCGCAGCGGCGCTGGAAGAGGACGATGTGGCAACAGCGCTGATGTACGCGCAGCTCGCCGACGACCTCAACAAACCCATCGCGCCGGAGCTGCAGCAAGAGCTTGAGGATGCGCAGGCGCCACTCGCCACATTTTTGCGCAATGCCGGCGACTTTGCCGGGGCCTACATCACCGGCAACGCTGACAGTTCGGCGGGTCTTGCGGGCGCGATTGTGTCCGACCTCACGGTAGTCGGCGATGTCCGCGACATTATCACCGAGGGCGGCAAGGCGGCTGTGGGCGAGGATTATTCGCGCTTTCTGCTGACGCTGGCGGCTGTCGGCATTGCCGCTGAAGGGGTGACCATTGCCACCGGCGGCGGCTCGCTGGTGGTGAAGGCCGGCATCTCGATTCTGAAGGTCGCTAAGCGGACCGGGAACCTGACGGTTGAGTTCTCGACTCGGCTTGTGCGCCTGGCGCGGGCGGCGACGGGGCCCTCCACGACAACTGTCGCGCGGGCGCCTGGCGGACCGGTGACAGATGCGCTCCCGGCCGTGACGGGCGCCGCCGCAGGCCTGACCCGGACGGCAGCGCGGGCCGAGCTTCGCACCACCCTTGGCGCCGTCAACACCATGGCGGCGAATGCAGGCGGCGCGAACGCAGTCCGGCTGATGCGGCGCGTGCGCACTGTGGGCAATGCCACTGATCTTGCCACGATGTCTGCTCGATTTGGGCGGTCGACGCGCGCCGTGGTGGAACTGACCGGCAAGACGGCGCTCCGCAGCTTCCGCGTCGCGTTGCGCGGGGCGAAGATGCTGATCGCGTTCCTCTACAGCTTCTTGGCCTGGCTTGCGGGGCTGTTAGTGCTGGGGGCGCTGAAGCAAATCTATCGCGCTTTCATGTGGACGACGCGGGGGTTGGTGTTCGCCTTCTGGGTGCCGTGATCAGGCATCGGGGCGTGCTGCCCGCTGCCCTTTAGGCGGCGCTCAATTGGACATCTATCTGCCCATCGCCGAGATGCCGGTGAATGTGATCGTGCTTCTCGCCATGGGCGGCGCGGTGGGCTTTATCTCGGGCATGTTCGGCGTTGGCGGTGGCTTCTTGCTGACGCCGCTGTTGATTTTTTCAGGCATTCCGCCGGCCTACGCCATCGCCTCTGTGACACCGCAAATTGTGGCGAGCTCCGCCTCCGGTGCGCTGTCTTACGCGCGGCGGGGTGGCGTGGATTTTAAGCTTGCGGCGGTTTTGATTGCGTCCGGCGGGGGCGGGGCTGTAGCGGGCGCGTTTTTGTTTGCCGCACTCGGCACCTCGGGTCAGCTCCAGGTGGTCATCGCGATCTGCTACACGCTGTTTTTGGCAACCATTGGCGCACTGATGGTGAACGAATCAGTCCGCGCCATTTGGCGGCGAAGGGCGGAGGAATCGGTCGGCGTGACGGCAGCACCGCCGCCGGCGCGCCGGTCGCGGGCAGTGGCTCTGGTCTCCAGGCTGCCGCTGAAGATGCGATTTCCGCAGTCGCAGCTTTATGTTTCGATACTGCCGATTTTTGGCATTGGCTTTTCGATCAGCTTTTTGGGCACGCTCTTGGGGATCGGCGGCGGGTTCATTTTGGTGCCTGCGCTCATCTACATTTTGAAAGTGCGCTCGTCCGTGGTGGTAGGGACGTCGCTGGTCCAGATTGTGGGCGTGATGGCGATCGCGACAGTCATGCACTCGGTGGCGTCGCAAACGGTCGATGTGGTGCTCGCCTTTGTCCTCATGATCGGCGGCGTGATCGGCGCGCAGCTTGGTGCGTCGCTCGGCCAGGCGCTGCGAGGGGAACAGATGCGTGCGCTCCTTGGCACGCTGGTTCTGCTGGTCGGGCTGCGCTTTGCCTATGGGCTGGTCGATCCGCAGGGCGAGTTGTTCCGTGTGATGGTGCTTGCCGGATGATGCGGGCCGCCCTCCTCTCGCTCCTGCTCGCGCTTTGGCCGACGGCGCCGTCGCTGGCGGGCGGGATCGTGTTTGAGCTGTCGGATGCGCTCATTGAGGTGACGGCCGATTTTGACGGGTCCGACATTGTCATTTTTGGGGTGATCGAGCGGGACCGGCAGTCGGTAGCGCGGGGTGGAGAGAGCGGTGTTGCGGTGGCCGTGCTGGGGCCGGCGCAAGACGTTTTGGTGCAGCGCAGAGTGCGCCGGTTTGGTTTTTGGGCGACCGGGCAGCAGCAGCGATTTCAGCGGTTCCCCTCATTCGTGGCGCTAAAATCAACCGATGGGCTGGAACGGGAAACCGCTGAGCAGATGCTCAATGAGCGCATTCGCCCGACCCGGGGGGCGCCGGTGGCGGCCGAGCCGTTTCGCGATGCACTCATTGCGGCGCGCGCCGAGACTGGGCTTTACAATGTCGAAGAAGGCGCAGTGACGATGCTGACACCAGCCTTCTTCCGCACTCGCATTCGGCTTCCCGGGACCGCTGCGGATGGCGACTACACTGTGAGCGCCTCGCTGTTTTCCGATGGGCTGCCGCTCGATGTGCAGACGACCACGTTCACGGTGCGCAAGGTGGGTTTTGAGCAACGGGTGTTTGCGCTGTCGCAGGATGAGCCCGCGCTTTACGGGCTGCTGGCCGTCGCCTTGGCGCTGTTCACAGGCTACGTGGGCGGTGTGGTGTTTAGGCGGAACTGATCGGCGATGCGAAGACCAATTATCCCTGTTGCATTGGGCCTTTTGGGGCTGATCCCCTTTGTGGGGAGCGCCGTGGGGCTGGATCGGCTCCCCCCGCTTTTGACACCTTTCGCGTTCTACGTGCTGAAGGTCTATGCGCTGCTCATCCTGGCGTTTTTGGGCGGGGTGCATTGGGGGCGCGCGCTGTCGTCCGGCAAGGCGCTCAGCTTTATTTGGTCGGTGATCCCGTCGCTGATTGGGCTTGGTGCGGCGCTGCTTCCGCCGGAAGAGATGTTTTTGGCATTTGCCGGCGCGTTTGCGCTAGCGGGACTGGTGGATGTGGTGGTGTTCGCGCGAGGTGGGCCGCGCTGGTACGCGTGGTTGCGGGTGGTGCTGACGCTGATTGTGGGCGGCGTGATGGCCTATAGCGCGACGCAGGCCGGCGGCTGGGTAGTGGATCCCTACGGCACCTTCGGGTGAGCGGCACCAATGAGGCCGAAGGCGTGGGCCACGGCCTGTTCCAGCGCGGCGGGGCCGCCGGCGAGCGCGTCTTCGAGGGTCTGCGGCTCGGGCGATAGCGGGAAGACGGCACTGAACCCCTCATTGCGAAGCGCCTCATAGTCCACGGCGCGACGGCCGACGAAGCCGACGACCGGTTTGCCGGCATCGCGGGCCATGCGGGCGAGCGCAACGGGGCCTTTGCCCGATAGCGATTGCTGGTCCATGGAGCCCTCACCGGTCACGACCCAGTCGGCGGCAGCTATCGCGTCGGCAAGGTTGCGCCGTTCGGCCATGAGGGTGAAGCCGTCCCGAGCAGTGAAGTCGCGGGCGGCGGCGCGCAGGCCAACCATCATGCCACCGGCGGCGCCTGCGAACGGCGCATCACGCAGCGGGTCTAGCCCCGTTGCTGCGGCGGCAGCGGCATCGAAGTTGGCAAGGGCAGCGTCGAAGGCAGCGATATCAGCGGCGGCAACGCCTTTTTGCGGGCCAAACACTGCCGATGCGCCGCGCGGGCCGCACAGCGGGTTGTCGACGTCGGACGCCAAGATAACGTGAGCCGCGTCGAGGCGCGGGTGCATCCCGGATCTATCGACGCTGCGGACCCCGGCGAGGCCACGTCCAGCGCTGCGTTCAAGCGCGTTGCCCGTTTCGTCCAGCAGGACCGCGCCGAGTGCCTCGAGCGCGCCCGCGCCGGCGTCTACGGTGACGCTGCCCCCGACAGCGACGACGACAGTGTTCGCGCCAGCGTCGAGGGCTGCGGCGATGAGCTGGCCGACGCCATAGCTCGACGCGCGGTCAGGATCGTAGCCGGCGCCGAGCAGCGTTGGATGGCCCGCAGCGACAGCAAGTTCCACGACGGCAAGGCCGGTCGCAGGGTCGAACGACCACGGCACATCGATCGGTGCGCCGAACGGGCTTTCGACGGTGGCGGTCCGGGAATGAGTGTCGTCGAGGGTGAGGGCGGCGAGCGTGCCCTCACCGCCGTCCGCGATGGGGATTTGGACGGTGGTCGCGGCCGGTAAGGCTCGAGCTATACCGCGGGCAATCGCACTGTTCGCGTCCGCGGCAGTCATGCTGCCACGGAATTTATCGCAAGCGATGAGGACGGACGGCGAAGGGTCGACCAAAACGCGGGATCGCTAGGTGGCGAACCCGGAGTTCTGGAGGGGTAGATCCCATCCGGCGGCAACGTCTTGGGCCATCGATTCCATCTGCCAGCTTTTATTCTGGGCGAGATGGACGTGGATCTCAGTGGCACCGGCGTGGATCGCGCGGATAAGACCCTCGCGATAGTCGGTGTAGAGGGCATCGCCGATATCGTCGGCGGTGCCGACCATCAGTGGGACCGGGCGTCCGCAGGGGTCGCGCCGGGCGACCACGAACACGCCTCGTTCCGGGCACTCGAACTTCTCCAGCGAGAAGACGGTGGTCAGGTACCAGGCAGAGCTAAAACCCTGCCACCAGAACAACGGCACGTCGCGGTGCGTTACTCCAGCTACAGGTGCGAACGGGGATTCATTGGTTAGCATGTTGCCTCCGGGTGCCAACTCACGCGTATGGCGCTCTTGACACCCGCACCCTTACCGCATTGCTAAGCCTTGAACATGACAGGAACAGAAAGCACCCCACTATTCACAGGCTGTGGATAACTTTCCGGATGGGTTGCGCTATGGTTAAGGGGCCACAGTTAAGCGAGTCGGTCCACAGGCACATCACTCATGCACAACAGCACACTCGTTCTCGTTCGTCACGGTCAGAGCGCGTGGAATGCGAAAAATCTTTTCACCGGCTGGAAAGACCCGGAACTCACAGACAAGGGTCGGGACGAGGCGGCTGAGGCAGGAAAAATTTTAGCGGCCGCGCGCTTTTCCTTTGATGTGGCTTTCACGTCGGATTTGCAGCGAGCGCAGGAAACGCTGCGTATCATTTTAGAACAGCTGGGTCAGACCGGTCTCGAAACGTTTGCAAACAAGGCGCTGAACGAACGCGACTACGGGGACCTTTCGGGCCTAAATAAGGACGATGCGCGGGCCAAATGGGGTGAGGAACAAGTGCACATCTGGCGCCGTTCCTTTGATGTCCCGCCGCCGGGGGGCGAGAGCCTGAAAATGACGGCGGAGCGAGTGCTGCCTTACTACGAAGCCGAGGTTGTGCCCCATTTGAATGCGGGGAAAACGGTGCTTGTGGCCGCGCACGGCAATTCGTTGCGGGCGCTGATTATGGCGCTCGAGGGGATGACCCCGGAAGAGATCATTAAGCGCGAGCTCGCGACCGGGGCGCCGATCATTTATCGGCTCGATGCCAACGGGGCGCCGGTGGACCGCACTGAGTATGAAGGCGGTGCACCCCAAGTAACGGCGCTGGCCGCTTAAGCGGTCAGGCCGAGCACGTCGTTCATGGTGTAGTGGCCGGCGGGTTTGCCGGCGACCCACAACCCGGCCGCAAGTCCGCCTCGGGCGAACACCATCCGGTCGAGCGCTTCATGGCTGAGGGTGATGCGCTCGCCTTCCAAGGCCAAGATCACGTCGTGTTCGCCCACCACCGAGCCGCCGCGCAGCGTGGCGAATCCGATGGTGCCTTCCGGGCGGGCGCCGGTTTGGCCTTCGCGGGACATGACGGCGTTCTCGAGGAGCGGGATGCCCCTGCCCTCCGCCGCGGCGTGTCCGAGGAGGAGAGCCGTGCCCGACGGCGCATCCACCTTGTGCCTGTGGTGCATTTCCAGAATTTCGAGATCGGCTTGGGGCAGCGCCTTCGCAGCTTGGCGCACGAGGGCGGCGAGAAGGTTCACGCCCAGCGACATGTTACCAGATTTGACGATGGCGACGCGTTTGGCCGCGGCCGCGATGGCCTCGTCTTGATCATGCGCAAACCCGGTGGTGCCGATGACGTGGGCAACGCCCAGGTCCGCGAGCTGCGACGCGAGGGTTGTGCTGGCGGCGGGCGCGGTGAAGTCGAGCACCGCTGCGCAATTGGCGAAGGTTGACGGGTCATCGCTGATCGCAATGCCGGTGGCTGCGGTGCCGGCGAGGGTTCCCGGATCAAGGCCTATGGCGTCTGACCCCGGAACCTCTGTAGCGGCTGCAAGGATCGCGCCGGGGGCTTCAGCAATGGCGTTGACGAGGGCGCGGCCCATGCGGCCAGACGCGCCCACGACACCGAACGGTGTCATTCGCCGGGCTGCGGGCCGGCATAGCCCTCGATGATAAGTATCTCGCCCTCAGCGTACTTTTTCCTGACGGCGACGGCGGCTTGGTATTCCTCGGAGTTATAGCAGTCGATGGCGGCTTGGACGCTCGGGAACTCGATCACGATGTTGCGGGCGCGGGCTGTGCCTTCGGGCGCTTCGAACGTGCCGCCACGCACGATGAAGCGGGCTCCGAACGCGGTGAGCGGTGCGCGGTTGAGCGCGACGTACTCTTGGTAACCTTCCGGATCGTTCACATCCATCCGCGCGATCCAATAGCCTTTGGCCATTAGCTTTCCCCTTTGGTCTCCCCCCGTTTGCGCTTCAGAGCATAGAGCGCTTCGAGGGCGTCCCGGGGGCTTAGGGCGTCGGGGTCGATCTCGTCCAGTAGGTTGAGCGTCGGATCGGGCTTTGATGGTGTTGGCGCTGGGTTTGCGGCGAACAGCGGGAGGTCGGCAGCAAGGGCCGCGCGGGCGGCGCCGCGGTCGATCTCTTCAAGGCGCGCGAGGACGTCTTTGGCGCGGCGAACAACCTCGACCGGCAGGCCAGCGAGGCGGGCGACCTGCACGCCGTAGGACCGGTCTGCGCGACCCGGCGCGACCTGGTGGAGGAAGACGATTTCGCCGCGCCATTCTTTGACGCGCATGGTGGCGTTGGCGATGCGCGGGCGGCGGTCCGCGAGGGCGGTCACCTCGTGATAGTGGGTGGCGAAAAGGGTGCGGCAGCCGACGTCGTTGAGCCGCTCCAGGGCCGCCCAGGCGATGGAGAGGCCGTCGAAGGTGGCGGTGCCACGGCCGATTTCATCGAGGACAACGAGGGCGCGGGGGCCGGCTTGGTTCAGGATGGCCGCGAGCTCGACCATCTCAACCATGAAGGTGGAACGGCCAGCGGCGAGGTCGTCGGCGGCGCCGATGCGCGAGAACAGGCGGTCGACAACGCCGAGGTGCGCGCGCTTGGCGGGGACGAAGCTGCCGGCCTGTGCAAGCACGGCAATCAACGCGTTTTGGCGCAGATACGTGGATTTGCCGCCCATGTTGGGGCCGGTGAGGATGACCGCGCGGGCGAGATCGCTGTCGGGCTCGGTGAGGTCGCAGTCATTGGCGACGAACTTAGCGCGGCCGCCGAGCGCGGCTTCCACGACCGGATGGCGGCCATCGTTGATCTCGAAGGTGAGGCTGTCGTCCACCACCGGGCGGACCCAGGCTTCGGTATGGGCCAGTTCGGCGAGGGCGGCGAGCGCGTCGAGGGTGGCAAGGGCCGCGGCGGTGCGGGCGAGTTCGGGGCGGGCTGCGGTGATCGCGGCGCACAGGGCGGCGAGGAGTTCGGCCTCTCGCACCTTGGCGTCGTCCGCGGCCGCGGTGATGCGACGCTCCAGATCGCGCAGGCGGTCGGTGGTGAACCGCGATGCGTTGGCAAGGCCCTGGCGGTGGCTGAAGTCGTCGCGCTCGCGCAGCGGGGCGTCCTGCGCGGCGGGGACTTCGACGTACCAGCCGAGCATGGAGTTGTGTTTGATCTTGAGGGCCTTGACGCCGGTGTCGGCGGCATACTCGGCCTGGAGCGCGGCGATGACCTTGCGGCTTTCGTCGCGCAGCGCCCGGGCCTCGTCGAGGGCCGGGTCGGCGCCGGCGGCGATGAAGCCTTCGGGGTTGTTGGCGTTGGCGGCGCGCTCGTCGAGAGTGGCGTTGATGCGAGCCGAAAGGTCCGCCGGGGCGGCGGCGAGGTCATCGACCAGGGAGGCGAGAAGCGCTGAGCTTTCCGGCGGGATCGCGCCTTGGACGGCGCTGGCGGCGGTCAGGGTGCGGGCGATGATGAGGCAGTCGCGCGGTTTGCCGCGATCGGCGGCGATGCGGCCGGCGGCGCGCATGGCATCGCCCACGCCCTTCAGCGAATGGCGGATGGCGCGGCGGACGGTGGGCGTCTCGAGGAGCGCTGCGACGGTGTCGTGGCGGGCGGCGATGACGTCGAGGCGGCTGGAGGGGCTCGCGATCCAATCGCACAGGCGCTGGGCACCGGGACCGGTGAGCGTTTTGTCGATGGTGGAGAGGAGCGTTGGGCCGTCGGGGCGCGCGGGGCGGACGAGCTCTAGCGAGGCGCGGGTGGCAGCGTCGATGGCCATGGTGTCGGCCGGGAGCGCCTGGGACGGCGGGTCGAGCGGCGGGGCGCCATCGCGCTGGGTGAAGGTGAGGTAGTCGATGACCGCGAGGCCGGCGGCGGCTTCGGCGAGGGAGAAGGCGCCGAAGGCTTCGAGCTCCGCGACGCCGAAGGCTGAGGCGAGCGCCTCAGCAGCGTCTTTGCGCACGCCACGGCGCGCCGGGGTGCGGTTCACCGTAACGCGGGGCGGCAGATCGGGGAGCGCCAGACCCTCGGGGGCGATGATCTCGGCGGGGTCGAGGCGGGCGATTTCGCCGGCGAGGCCGTCTGCGGTGGTTTCGCTCAGCATGAAGCGGCCTGATGCGACATCCGCGGCGGCGAGGCCGATGGCATCGCCCACACCGACGACCGCGAGGAGCAGCGCGGCGCGGCCTGCGGGGAGGAGTTCATCCTCCGTGATGGTCCCAGGCGTGACGATGCGCACCACGGCGCGGGCGACCACGGATTTCGCGCCGCGCTTTTTTGCCTCGGCCGGGTCTTCGGTCTGCTCGGCGATGGCGACGGTGAAGCCCTGGCCGATCAGGCGGGCGAGATAGTCCTGCGCGGAATGGACCGGGACGCCGGCCATGGGGATGGGCTTGCCGGCGTGGGTGCCGCGGTGGGTCTGGTGGATGCCGAGCGCTTTGGCGGCGGTGTGGGCGTCGTCGAAGAAAAGCTCGTAAAAATCCCCCATGCGGTACCAGAGCAGCATGTCGGGATGCTCGGCCTTGATGGCGAGATATTGGGCCATCATGGGCGTTGCGCCGGCGGTGGACACAATCCGCGCGTCGTCGTCGCTCTCGCTGAACTGACCGGCTGCCAAGTCCACCCTGCCCTCCTTAGGTGGCGCAGTGTTGGGCGGCGTGCGCGCAAGCGTAAAGGGCGCGTTAACGCTTTCAACAGCCGATCCAACGCTATGCACTGCCGCTATGTGGGCCCGCCAAGCGCTGTGGTGGACGTGACGGCGGCCGCTCGCGTACCACTTGTGGATAAAGAACAGACCGAGGGGACGTGCCGTGGACCGGCCCACCAAAAGCACCGGCCGGATGGCCATCACCGACGCCGAGGCGCTCGAATTCCATAGCCGCGGGCGGCCGGGCAAGCTGGAGGTGACCGCGACCAAGCCGATGGCGACCCAGCGGGACCTCTCGCTCGCGTACTCGCCCGGCGTTGCTGTGCCGGTACGCGCCATCGCAGACGATCCAGACACGGCGTTCGACTACACCACGCGGGGCAACGTGGTGGCTGTGATTTCAAACGGGACGGCGATTTTGGGTCTCGGCAATTTGGGGGCGCTGGCGTCCAAGCCCGTGATGGAAGGCAAGGCGGTCCTGTTTAAGCGCTTTGCCGACATTGATGGGATCGACATTGAGGTCGACACCGAGGACGTGGACACCTTCATCAACGCGGTGAAGCACCTCGGGCCGTCGTTCGGCGGCATTAACCTGGAAGACATCAAGGCACCGGATTGCTTCCTGATTGAAAGCCAGTTGCGTGAGTTGATGGACATTCCGGTGTTCCATGACGACCAGCACGGCACGGCAATTATCGCGGCGGCGGGTCTGATTAATGCGTGCCAGATCACGGGGCGTGAGCTGGAGCACACCAAGATCGTCTGCAATGGCGCGGGCTCGGCGGGCATTGCCTGCGTGGAGCTCATCAAGGCGATGGGTGTGCCGCACAACAATATCATCCTGTGCGACACGAAGGGGCCGATTTATCAGGGCCGCCAAGAGGGGATGAACCAGTGGAAGTCGGCGCACGCGGCGGAGACGGACGCGCGCTCGCTGGCTGAGGCGCTGGACGGCGCGGACGTGTTTTTCGGGCTGTCGGTGAAGGGTGCGATGACCCGCGAGATGGTCAAGAACATGGCGGCGGAGCCGATCATCTTCGCCATGGCGAACCCGGACCCCGAGGTGACGCCAGAAGAAGTGGCGGAGATCCGGGACGACGCCATCGTGGCGACGGGCCGGTCGGATTATCCGAACCAGGTCAACAACGTGCTGGGTTTTCCGTACATCTTCCGCGGTGCGCTCGATGTACGGGCAACATCGATCAATGAGGACATGAAGGTCGCCGCGGCGCAGGCTCTGGCGGAGCTCGCGCGCGAGGATGTACCGGACGAGGTGGCGGCGGCCTATCGCGGGCAGCGGCCACGCTTTGGCAAAGAGTACATCATCCCGGTGCCGTTCGACCCGCGGCTGATTTCGACGATCCCGGTGGCGGTGGCAAAGGCTGCGGTCGAATCGGGTGTGGCGCGGCGGCCGATCACCGACCTTGAGAAGTACGCGAACGAGCTTTCCGCGCGCCGCGATCCGGTTGCTGGGTCGCTCTCCAACATTTTCACCAAGGTGCGCTCGTCCCCCAAGCGCGTGGTGTTCGCCGAGGGCGAGGAGGACGCGGTCATTCGCGCCGCTGCCTCGTTCGTCAACCAAGACCTCGGGACCGCTGTCTTGGTGGGATATGAGGATCGGATCCGCGAACAGGCGTTCGCCGCTGGGATCGAGCTGAAAAAGGGCATTGAGATTGCCAACGCACGGCTGTCGCAGCGCAACTCTGAGTATGCGCAGTTTCTGTATGACCGGATGCAGCGGCGCGGCTATCTCATGCGCGACTGCCAGCGGTTGATTAACGGCGACCGGAACTATTTTGCCGCCACGATGGTCGCCCGCGGCGATGCGGACGCGTTAGTGACGGGCGTGACACGCAACTACCACCAGGTTCTGGGGATCCTGCGCGAGGTCATCGACATCAAGCCGGGCCACACACTGATCGGGGTGAGCCAGGTGCTGTCGCGGGGTCGGGCGGTGCTGGTGGCCGACACGGCGGTGCACGACAACCCGAACGCTGAGGATCTGGCGAACATCGCCGAGGAGGCGGCTCGGGTGGCGCGGCGGCTTGGCTATACGCCGCGCGTTGCGATGCTGACGCACGCCAACTTTGGCAATCCGCCCACCGAGCGCGCTGCGCGGGTGCAGGAGGCGCCGCAAATCTTGATGAAGCGGCGGGTGGACTTTGAGTTCGACGGGGAGATGGCGGCTGACGTTGCGCTGAACCCGGAACTCATGAACGCATATCCGTTCTGCCGCCTGTCGGGTCCGGCGACGGTGCTCTTGATGCCGGCGCTGGCGGCGGCGTCGATCGCCACCAAGATGATGCAGGAGCTGGGCGGTTCGACGGTGCTGGGGCCCATTCTTGTGGGGCTCGATAAGCCGGTTCAGATCGTGCCGTTCGGCGCGCGGGACACCGACATCGTCAACATGGCCGCGATTGCGAGCTACAACGTCGGCTAAGCGTCCGGTACTTTGATGGGCTGCAGTGTCAGGTATTGGGGTGTGCGGCCTTCGCGCAGAGCCTTAGCTTCGTAGCGGGTGCTTGGCCAATCCGGCCAAGCTTCCGGCGTATCTGACACGATCTGGAAACCGGCGTGGGCGCGCACATGGGAGCGGGTCCAGTCGCAGTAGGCCGGGATGTCGGACGCGAAGCGGACCGTTGCGCCGGATGCCAGGACCCGGTGCATCGCGGTGAGGTTGGCGATGGAAATGAAGCGGCGCTTCCAGTGGCGCTGCTTGGGCCAGGGATCGGGATAGAGGATGTCGATCCGGTCTACCGACGAGGTGGGCAGCCAATCGATCAGCGGGCGGGCGTCGCCCATGTGAAGGCGCACGTTCTTGAGCCCCTGCCCTACCGCGGCGCGTGCGGCCTGCATCATGCCGGTCTCGTAAGGCTCTGCGCCGATGAGGCCGACGGCGGGCTCGCGGGCGGCGTGGTCGATCAAGTGTTCGCCGCCGCCGAAGCCGACCTCGAGCCGCACTTTTGTGACGAGGGCGTCGAAGAGCGATGTGAGCGGCTGCGGGGCTGGGGCGCTGAGATCGATGGCAAGGGCGTCGAAGGCGGTGTCGTGGCGGAAGCCTGGGCCGCGGCGTCGGCCGAAGAGGCCACCGACCGAGCCTTTGATATTGAGCGCCGGCGCGACGGGGCGGCGCATGAAGACGCGGTCGAAACCGTCTTCGTGCCTGCGGTCCACCTCTGAGAAGCCGAGGTGGAGGTAGACACCGAGCGCCTGGTGCATCAGCGCGTTGGTGTAAAGCGTGAGCGCGCTGTGGCCCTTCGCTTGGGCAGCGCGTTCAAGCGCGAGGATGAGACGGGCGCCCACGCCGCGGCCCTGAGCGGCGGGATCGACCGCGAGCACGTCGATGTAGAGTTCGCCATCGCGGGCGAAGGCGCAGCTGAAGCCGAGGGGGCCGCCATCATCGGCGACAAGGATCTCGCCAGCGTCGATGGCCGCCGGTATGTCTAGCGACAACGGCGTCGGAGGGCGGCCGATGATGGCCGTGTAAGGTGAAAACGCGTCGTGAAGGATCCGGGTCAGCGCGGCTGTGTCGCTTGGCTGACCCGTCCGGACCGAGCCGTTAAACGGCCGAGGCAAGCTCGTCCGCGATGTCCACCTTCTCCCAGGAAAAGCCGCCGTCGGCATCGGGCTCACGGCCGAAGTGGCCGTAAGCCGCGGTGCGCTCATAGATCGGCTTGTTGAGGCCGAGCTGTTGGCGGATGCCGCGGGGCGACAGGTCCATGGTTTTGGAGATGGCGCTCTCGATGGCCTCGTCGGCGACTTTCCCGGTGCCGAACGTATCGACGTAAATGGACAGCGGCTGCGGCACGCCGATGGCATAGGCGAGCTGGATGGTGCAGCGGTCGGCGAGGCCGGCGGCAACCACGTTTTTGGCGAGGTAGCGCGCGGCGTAGGCGGCAGAGCGGTCGACCTTCGTGGGGTCTTTGCCCGAGAAAGCGCCGCCGCCGTGGGGCGCTGCGCCGCCGTAGGTGTCGACGATGATCTTGCGGCCGGTGAGGCCCGCGTCGCCATCAGGACCGCCGATCACGAATTTGCCGGTCGGGTTCACGTACCAGACGGTGTCACCGTTAACCCATTCGGTGGGCAGGACCTCGCGGATGTATGGCTCCACAACGCCGCGCACGTCGTCGGAGGTCATGGTGTCGTCGAGGTGCTGTGTGGAGAGGACGATGGAGGTGCACTCCACCGGCACACCGTCTTCGTAGCGCAGCGTGACCTGGCTTTTCGCGTCGGGGCCGAGGACGCTGGCGGCGCCTGATTTGCGCGCTGCTGCGAGCTTGGCGAGGATCGCGTGGCTGTAGTGAATAGGGGCCGGCATGAGCGCCGGGGTTTCGCGGCAGGCGTAGCCGAACATGATGCCCTGGTCGCCGGCGCCTTCGTCCTTATTGCCGGCCGCGTCAACGCCCTGGGCGATGTGGGCGGACTGGCTGTGAAGGTGCACAGCCACGTCCATGTTTTTCCAATGAAAACCGTCCTGCTCGTAGCCGATGTCTTTTACGGCGTCGCGGGCGAGTTGCTCGATCACTTCCGGCGTCACCGAGTCAGGGCCGCGGGTTTCGCCGGCGATCACGACGCGGTTGGTGGTGGCGAGCGTTTCGCAGGCGACCCGCGCCTCCGGCATGGCGGCGAGGTAGGCGTCCACCACCGCGTCAGAGATGCGATCGCACACTTTATCAGGATGGCCCTCGGCGACGGATTCGCTCGAAAATAGATAGTTTTGACGGGCCACTGGCGCGCTTCCTTGCACTGGCTTGAAAATTCCGCGGGCGCGCGTCGTAACCGGCGTACACGGCTCACGCCTTGAACCAAAGGCTCACTGCCGGGTCAACCACTTGCTGAAATCGTTAAGTTGACAATCACTCAGTTATGGCTGGGTCAGCGGGCTCGACCGTCCGCGAGAGTCTCGACGAGGTCGATGATGCGGCGGCGCACGCGGGCATCGGTGATTTGGCTGAACGCTTTGGCCAGCGCGTTGGTATCGCTGACAGGGACATGCCCGTTCCCGTTTTGCGGCATCGTCGACGGGTACTCGCCAAGCGGCTGCTGGCCAGTTTCGGCAAAGCCAAATGCGGGCGGAGCGTCGACGTGTGCCACCCGGGGCGCGCCGTTGACGATGTCGGCCTCCTCAAAGAAGTAAGAGACCGGCACATCAAGGATTTTCGCGATCTCCTGCAAGCGGGAGGCGCCTATGCGGTTGGCGCCCTTTTCGTATTTCTGGACCTGCTGGAAAGTGACGCCAAGCTTATCGCCCAACCGCTCTTGGGTCAGTCCGATCATGGCGCGGCGTTGCTTCAGGCGAATGCCCACATGAACGTCGACCGGATTGGGTTGCTTGCGAGGCGCCACGTTATTGACTCCTATACTCATGGCCGCGGGTATCGACGGCCTTACCTGTCGCCGCGACGATGGGCGACGGATGTCTGCAAGATGTGATAAAAAACGCGCAAGCTGTCCTAATCGTTCACACCATGCAAGCCATAATTGATATTTACAAACAATTTAGATCATAAGCGTCTCGGTAATGCAACTGCGCTCACAAGAAAGATGACCGTTAAAAGTGTGACGGCCCAACTCCAATTTCTACTTTGAATTGTAAGACTTGGCGCAGGGAGCTGCGCGGTTATGGTTCCCCGCTCACCCAAACCCAACTGCTCCAAAACTTCGCCTTCCGGCGAGATCACTGCTGACAGGCCCGTATTGGCCGCCCTTACCACGGGCAGTCCCCGCACCACGGCCCGCAAAGCGGCGTGTCGCAGATGCTGATGGGGACCGGGCGTATCGCCGAACCAGGCATCGTTCGTGACGTTAATTATCGCAGAAACTGTGGCGGAAGTTGGGCGAGGAAAGATGACTTCGTAGCAAATGAGCGGCTCTAACGCTGGAAGTCCCGGGACGTTGAGCGGCTGCCAGGTTTTGCCCGGCACAAACGCGCTGGCGCTATCGACGAGGGTTTTGAGGCCAACGGCGCTAAGAATGCCACTGAGTGGCAAAAACTCGCCGAAGGGGACAAGGTGCAACTTGTCGTAGCGCTGCTGGATCGTACCGTCGGGTGCAATCACCAGCACTGAATTGGTGTAACGCTGCTCGCCGTTGCGGGTGGCGGGTTGAACCGCCCCGGTGATCAGCCATTGGCTGTCGCCGAGCGCGGTGGAGAGCTGCGGACGTGCCGGGCCACCGGCATAGATAAAGGGGATCGCGGTTTCGGGCCAAACTACAAGGTCGGCCGGGGGACCGATTGCGGTGGTGGACAGAAGAGTTGCCCAGTTGAGGCTGGCCAGCGCGGGATCGGCCTTGTCGCGCTGGGCGATGTTGGGCTGGACGATTTTAATCATCGGTCCGCCCGCCGACCCGGGGGACGTCTGCGCCAGCCGCCACAGCCCGACCGCACCGAGCGCGACGAGGATGGCCGGCGTGAGCGTTGCAGCGAGTTTCACGCGCGGCGAACCCCAGATGCAAACCCACAGGGTACCCGCGAGAAGTGCAGCAAGGTTGAGGCCGTTGAGCCCAACATAGGCGGCGGTTTGCATGAACGGTAACCAGCCGGTGAGGCCCATGCCGGGCGCGTTCCAGGGGAAGCCTGTAAGGATGTTGGCGCGGGCTAGCTCAGTGAGCGTGAGGGCCGCGGCAAGCGCCACTGCCCGTGGCAGCAATGCGGGAGGTGCCAGCGCGGTGAGGAAGCCGGCGGCCGCGTGAAATAGCGATAAGCCGAGCGGCAGTCCGATGACGCCCAAAGGCAACAGGGCGCCGAAGGTTTGGGCGTCCACCAGAAACGCAGCGCCCACCCACCATAAGCCCGCAAGGTGATAGCCGAACCCAAAGGCGCCAGCGGTGAGCGCGGCGAGGAGACAGCTGACGCGCGCTGGCGTCAAAAGGAGCACCAAAACGCCGTAACCTGCGGTGGCCGGAATGATGTCGAACGGGGGCAATGACATGGCCGTCCCGCTGCCCGCAAGCGCGGCCAGGGCGCAGCGGCCCCAGGGGGGCAGACCAGCAAACGGGATGGCTTGTGTCACGCGGTGCCTTTGCCGGCCGTCAATGGTGGGTCGTGGCTCGGCCGCAGCGCAGACTGCGGCCCAAACTTAGACCGCAGCGGCCCCCTGCCCGGCCGCGCCGTTGGTCTCGTGCTCCGGCTTGAAGCGCACTTTGAGGCGCTTGAGCTTGCGCGGATCAGCATCAAGAACCTCAAATTCGAAACCTGGCAGCTGCTCGCTGGAAATGAGCTCACCGCGCACCGGGACCCGTCCGACAAGGGCAAAGACGATGCCTCCGAGGGTGTCGATCTCTTCCAAGATCTCCACGTCCGGCATGGCAACACCGGTCGCCTCGGAGAACTCTTTCAGCTCCACGCGGGCGTCGGCCAGCCACGTTCCGGGCTCGCCCTCGGTGAGCGTCGGCTCGGTGATGAGATCGTACTCGTCCTGTATGTCACCGATGATGGTTTCGACGAGGTCCTCCAGCGACACAAGGCCATCGGTGCCGCCGTACTCGTCCACCACCAGCGCGAGCTGTGCGCGGGTCGCGCGCATGCGGACCATCAGGTCCATGGCCGGCATGGACGGCGGCACGAATGGCACTTGGCGAATAATGTTCAGGTCGCTGAGTTTCTTGGAGAAATCCACCGCACCGAAGTTCAGCCCGTCGTCCGCCGCAGCATCGCGGGCAAGACGGATCATGACGTCCTTCGCGTGAACGAACCCGACCGGGTTGTCCAGCGTGCCGTGGAACACCGGCAGGCGGGAGTGACCGGCCTCTTCGAAGGTGCGCAAGAGCTCAGAGAGTGAGACGCTTTCCTCCACGGCGCGCACGTCGGCGCGTGGCACCATGACGTCAGCGATGCGCAGACCGCGCAACAGGAGAATATTTTGAAGTAGGCGGCGCTCCTCGGGGGAGAAAATGCTGTCTTCCCCCTCGTCGACGGCGAGGGCCTGAGACAGGCTTTCCCGCAGGCCCTCGACGGGGCGCATCCCTAACACGGAGCGAACCCGGTCTAACCAGCCGTCTTCGCCTTGTTTATCTGCGGCGACCGCACCGTTTGGCGCAGCCGCCCTAAAACTGTCCCCGTCTGCCATCGTCTCCTACGCAGGCTTCGCCTGCCTTCAGTCCTCGCCATATGGGTTGGCAATTCCCAACCCGCTCAACAGCTCCACTTCGGCCGCCTCCATCGCGAGACGTTCAGTCTCGACCATGTGGTCGTGGCCCAAGAGGTGGAGCACGCCGTGGAGAATAAGATGCGTCGTGTGATCCGCCAACTCAATCTTGCGCTGTGCCGCTTCTTTTCGCATCACGCCAAAGGCCAGCATCACACTGCCCAAGTGGCGTGGCCCGGGGATTGCCGCGCTTTCGCCGGACGGAAATGACAGCACGTTCGTGGGGCCTGCTTTACCCCGCCATTGTGAATTCAGCGTGGCAACGTCGTCATCGGTAAGGAACGCGAGGTCAAATTCGATCTCACCGGCAGGGCAATGGCGGCTTTCGCTGAGGGCCTTGATGGCGCTTGCCGTCACCGCGGCGGGGTTGATGGCCTCGTTCCAGCTGTGATCGTCGATCCGCACCGTGGCCGATAGGCGGCCATTGGGGGAGCGGATCATAATGTCGTCGGCGCCATCGTCGCCGGCTTGAGGGGTCGGGTCAGCCATCGGCCTTGAGGAAACGGCGCAGACCAGTGTCGTCGTTGGGACCGGGGCTTGCGGGCGGGGCGTCCTCTGGGCGGTCTGCGTCGTAGGCGGCGACGATGCGGGCGACGAGTTCGTGGCGCACCACGTCTTCGCCTTTGAAGCGCACGGTGGCGATGCCGTCCACTTGGCCAAGGATGCGCATCGCTTCCTTAAGGCCAGACTTTTGGCCCGGCGGCAGGTCGATCTGGGACGGATCGCCGGTGATGATCATCCGCGAGCCTTCGCCAAGGCGCGTCAGAAACATCTTCATCTGCATCGCGGTGGTGTTTTGCGCCTCGTCCAGGATGGCGATGGCGTTGGTGAGGGTGCGGCCGCGCATGAAGGCGAGCGGCGCGACCTCGATGACGCCGGTCTGCATGGCGCGGGTGCCCCGGTCAGGCGGCATCATCTCGTTGAGCGCGTCGTAGAGCGGGCGCAGATACGGGTCGACTTTTTCCTCCAGCGTGCCCGGCAGAAAGCCGAGCTTTTCGCCGGCCTCCACGGCGGGCCGGGAGAGAATGATGCGCTCAATGAGGCCGCGCTCCAGGCACTGGGCGGCGAAGGCGACGGCGAGGAAGGTTTTGCCGGTGCCCGCCGGGCCGACGCCGAACACCATCTCGTGGCGCTCCATGGCGTGGATGTAGGCGTTTTGGGTGGGCGAGCGGGCCTCGATGCGTTTGCGGCGCGTAGCGATGGCGGCGACGGTGTCGGGCTCGGCGATGGTGGGGAGCGACAGCTGACGGTCGTGCTCTTTGGCGAGGCGGATCGCGCCTTCCACGTCGCCCAGTACAACGGTTTGGCCCTTTTTGAGCCGGCGATAGAGGTGCTGGAGCGCGGTGCGGGCGTGGGCACAGGCGTCGGCGTCCCCGCGCAGGGTGACTTGGTTTCCGCGGGCGACGGCCTCCACATCGAGGCGCTGCTCGATGACCGCGAGATGCTGGTCGTACTGGCCAAAGAGTTCCAGCGCGAGACGGTTATCGTCGAACGCCAGCGCGATGGGCTCGCTCTCGCTCGCCGTCAAGCGGCGGCACTCCGCTCAGCGAACACCTGGTTGCCGAACAATGAGTTGCCCTTTGCGGCGTCGATGGCGACGTCGACGATGTCGCCGACGCGCGCGCCCTCTTGGGGCAGATGCACGGGCTGGAGGTACGGCGAGCGGCCGACCCACTGGCCCTCGTGTTTGCCTGGTTTTTCGATGAGCACAGGAAGCGTGCGGCCAACACAGGCGGCGTTGAATTCGGCCTGCTGGCGGGAAATGAGCGCTTGGAGGCGCGACAGGCGCTCGCGCATCACCGGCTCGGGGACGTGATCGGTCCGGCCGGCGGCAGGCGTGCCGGGGCGCGGGCTATACTTGAAGGAGTAGGCCGCCGCGTAACCGACACGCTCGACGAGACCCATGGTGGCCTCAAAGTCGGCGTCGGTCTCGCCGGGGAAGCCGACGATAAAATCGCCCGACAAAGCGAGGTCGGGGCGCGCGGCGCGGATGCGGGCGACTAGCTCTTCGTAGGCCGCGGCGGTGTGCTTGCGGTTCATGGCTTTAAGGACGCTGTCTGAGCCGGCCTGCACGGGAAGGTGCAGGTAGGGCATAAGTTTGGGCTCCTCGCCGTGGGCGGCGATGAGGTCTTCAGCCATGTCGTTGGGGTGGCTCGTGGTGAAGCGGATGCGCTTCAGATCGGGCATGGCGGCGAGCCGGCCGATGAGGTCGGCAAGGCCCATGCGCCCGCCCCTGCCATCCGCGCCGGCATAAGCGTTGACGTTTTGGCCCAGCAGCGTCAGTTCGCGCACGCCCGCATCCACCAGCCGCTCGGCTTCGGCAACTATGTCGGCAGCGGGGCGGGAGACTTCGGCGCCGCGGGTGTAGGGGACCACGCAGAAGGCGCAGAATTTATCGCAACCCTCCTGCACCGTGAGAAACGCTGTGACGCCGCGCTTGGCGATGGCGCGGCGGGCGGGCTTTGCGAGGCCTGCAAACTTGTCGTCGTCGAGCGCGGTGGCGACGGGTTTCTTGCCCTGTTCGGCATCGGCCACGAGGCTTTTGAGGTTATGGTAAGCCTGGGGGCCGACAACGAAATCGACGCGAGGTTGGCGGCGGATGATTTCCTCGCCCTCGGCCTGCGCGACACAGCCGGCAACGCCGATGAGCGGCGCTTTTTTGTTGTCGCGGCCCGCGACGCCCTTCAGGCGACCAAGCTCTGAATAGACTTTTTCGGCCGCTTTTTCGCGGATGTGGCAGGTGTTCAGCACGACGAGGTCAGCATCGTCCGGCTGATCGGTCATGGTGTAGCCGCCGGCGGCGAGCTGATCGGCCATTCGTGTGGCGTCGTAAACGTTCATCTGGCAGCCATAGCTTTTGATGAACGCTTTTTTGGGTGCGCTGTCGGTGCTCATGACGGGACCCGTGTCATCCGCCCGGCGGTAGCTTCGCCGACCATCTGGCGCACGGCGTCCTCCGCCGCTTTGGCGACGCGCTTGCGGTCGGCCCCCTCGGTGAGAGGAATTGGATCGCCGAACATGACGTCCACGTCGATTTCCCCGTTTTTCAGAACCCACCACAGGTGGGCCGCCATCTCCATGTCGCCGTACCACGCGATGCGCGGTT
>CAKZYH010000488.1 GCA_937884725.1 uncultured Paracoccaceae bacterium | reverse complement strand
GATACTGTTGAAGAAGTCGTAGGCGGACCTTGGTGTCGTGTGCGCAAGGTTTTTCGGACACCCCCCCTCCTCATGCCGGCGCGGGAACCAGCTTTGCGAGCTTTCGTAGGTTCTGGACCATTGCAGCGAGGTGGAACTCGTCCTTGGCGCCGTTTGGACCTCGCAGGCGGAGGCGATCGAGCCGTAGGATGCGCTTCAGGTGGGCGAACAGCATCTCGACTTTCTTGCGTGCGTAACTCGATGCGACATAGGCGTCGGTTTGAGCGATGTCGCGTGCCATCTGACGAGCACCTTCATGCTTTGAGCGCGCGATTTTCCGCGTGGGTTGGTTTGGCGCGCATCGAGGCTTGAGTGGGCAGGCAGCACAATCTTGTTTGCGCGCGTAGTAGCGTTTGAAGCCGTCCTTGCCGTACTCGGGCCGCCCCGTTGAGATGTCTCTCCAGTATGGCTTCAGCGGCTTGCCGCCCGGACAGGTGTACTGGTCGGCCGAGTGATCGTAGGCGAAGTCGGTGGCCGGAAAGGCGCCGTCCTTGCGCTCGGATTTGTCGAACACCGGGATGTGCGGCTCGATCCCTTCGTCCTCGACGAGCCAGCCCAACATGTCGGCAGAGCCGTACGCCGTGTCAGCTGCGAGAAGTTCGGGGTAAAGGTCGAACCGGTCGCGGGTGCGCCGGATCATCACCTTGGCCGCACCAGCCTCCGCTTGGCGGATCGGTGCAGTCGCCTCGACGTCGACGATGACGGCGTTCTTGAGGTCGACCAGATAGTTTGTGGAGTAAGCAAAGAAGGCCCGGTCGCCATTGGCACCAGTGAACCGAGCCGCAGGGTCCGACGGCGATAAGGTTTTGGGCTGCACCGGCGTAGCTCCGCCGAAGGCCGCATCGTCGAGCGTCTGAAGGTACTCTTGCGTGGCGCGCGTCACCTTATCGGGTACCGACCACTCGGCCGCCTCGACCTTGGTATAGCGGCTCGCATCGGCCTTGATGAGCGAGGCGTCGACGCCGAAGTGGTCGCCGCCGACCAGACCTTCAACGATGCAGCGCGCAAGCACATCTTCAAACAGACGCCGGAACAGATCGCTGTCGCGGAAACGGCCGTGGCGGTTCTTTGAGAAGGTCGAATGGTCGGGGACGGCGTCAGCCAGATCGAGACGACAAAACCATCGATAGGCAAGGTTCAGATGGACCTCCTCGCACAGCTGGCGCTCGGAGCGGATGCCGCACGAATAGCCCACAATCAGCATTCGGATCATCAGCTCCGGATCAATCGATGGCCGCCCCGTCGCGCTGTAGAACGGCGCCAAAAGGCTGCGGATACCCGAAAGGTCGACAAACCTGTCGATCCGCCGAAGCAGATGATCGCCCGGCACGTGATCTTCTATCGAGAACTCGTAAAACAGCGCGCCTTGAGCGACCTGCCGCGGACCCATCATCGACCGAATCTCCTCGCTCACAAGACGAGTGAATCAGCGCAATGGCCCGGCAACAACCGCGTTTTTCAACAGAATCTTGCCATAGCTGCCCTACACCCTCGCGCCCGTCTCCGCTCCCGGCTCAACAAAGCCGGAACGGACTCGCGTCGTTCCGTCAGCGCTATGCTTGCAGGCCGGACAAGGGAACTGTCCAGCCCCACTCATGGGGCCATACCTCGCGCATTGTCGCCATCCATTCGCACCCGCTCGAAATCGGCATCGACTATGACCGTGGCGGCAGTTGTTGTCCTTTCATCGGCTGCGACCCTAAACTTACCAAATCGAGACTGCAGGGGTGCCAAAGACAGACTTGCGTCGGCTTTTGCATCGGCGTGGGCCCGTTGGATGGACGCTTACTCGCCGTCTGCTTGAACGGTTTCGATCCCGCCACCCACATCGGTTTATAGTGTCGATCAAGTGGAGATTGCGATTCCTGTCGCCCCGCACGGCTCTTCAATTGGTCTACTGGAAAATTAATATCTATGATTAATTGATTATAGATCTATAATTTCAAGAGCTGTTCCAATATTATCTAAGAGGCGCTTTTAATATTTTGAAATCTACTTCAGTTCGCCAAGTTTGGGCGCCAGAAAACAGCCAGCGTGATCGGCGGCTACGATCCGGTATCCTATTATGCCGGTCAGGCCGCCCGCGGCGAAGCTCGGCTCAACCACGTCTGGAACGGTGCGGTCTGGTGCTTCTCGACCGAAGAGAACCGCAACGTGTTCCGCGCCGATCCTGAAAACTACGCGCCGCATTTTGTCGGATACTGCGCTTGTGCAGCATCACAGGGCTACAAAGTGCCCGGGGATCCCAACGTGTTCGCCCTGCACGACGGTAAGCTCTACCTGCTGGTCCACCCGCGGGCTCAAAAGCTCTGGTCGGCCGACATCCCGCTTTTCATCTCGCGTGGTGAAACCAACTGGCCGCGTATCCACCCGTTCTGGCCGCGCGCGTCACGCTGAGCCGACTGGGCGATAGCCGCGTCGCGACTTCTTGCGGGACAGATCGAGCAACGCGTCGATTGCCGAGCCTGAGGAGGGATAAAGGTCGCTGCGAACCCAACGGCTGATCCCAACGCGGCCCCACTCGCGCACGAGCGTCCATTCCCCAAACAGCGTCGGCTGAACAGACAACACATAGAACCGCGGCGTGGCATTGGCCCTATCGACCCAACGAAGGTGCACACGGGTCGGAAAGAGGTCGAGCTGATTCACGCCGGCTCCTTCCTTCTGATCGCTGGTCGGCATGCGCCGATTAAGCGATAGAACGTTGCCGGTGAATCACCCATCCGCGCCACGACGTCATCCACCGCGATGTCGTTGCCAGCGCACCGAACACGCCCGCCGGGGGACCCGACGACAGCCGGGCATGGCTTGAACCGGAGTTTCATCCCTCAGTACGGTGAGATGCGCCAGCGCGCTGCGCTTTCACAAGGCTTGCCAATGATCATAACGCAGGGATCCCTGGTCGCCGATGTCCCGCGCGCGCTCGACGCGGAGCGCTTTGAGACGTTGGCGAACATGCCGGGCACACGGATCGAGCGCATCGTCTCGACCGGGCAGACGACGCCAGACGGCGAATGGTACGATCAAGGCTGGGATGAGTGGGTGATGGTCGTCACCGGCTCAGCCAAGCTGCAAATCGAGGGTGAACCTTCGCCGCGCGACCTGACCCCCGGCGGCTGGCTGCTGCTGCCGCGGCGGGTTCGTCATCGGGTTGTCTGGACCGACCCCAACACGCCAACCGTCTGGCTGGCCATCCACTCAGAAGAATCGCCTGGCTGCACCGAGTAATCCTTGCTCAAGCATCTTGCCGTTTCATGAGACGGGCGTCCGGGTGACGAGCGAAGAGTGCAAATGAGACGTTTTGTGACGCGGCGCACCAACGCCGATGTGCTCACATGTCATCTACGTAGACGACAAGCCACGGTGCGTCTTACCACGGCCGCTCAATTGCGACCTTTTGGACGACGGCGGCAGGAGGCGTTAGCGTCAAGGCGGATAGGTTATGGCGATGGACGATGTTATACCGGAGGCAGTGGGGGGAAGCGCAGTGACAGCGTCAAAAAGGAGACGATACCGGCGCTCGCGCCTTGCATCGCTTATGGCAGTCTCGCTGGTCGCGCTCTTGAGCGGCCCGACTTCTGCCGGTGAGGCCGAGATGAAGGAGATGGTCAAAGACGGCGGCTGTCCGGACTGTTCTATGGTGCGCGAGAACATGCGCGGGCTCGATATCGACGGTGCCGACTTCCGCAGTTCGACCTTGCGTGAGGCGGACATGAAGAGTGTACGCTTGCCGGGCGCAGACTTCTCCGGCTCCGCGATGCAGCGCACCGAGCTAGAGCGGGCAGACCTCTCCGGTGCCAACTTTAGCGAAGCCTCCATGCGCGGCGTTGATCTCGAAAAATCCATCCTCACAGGAGCCGATTTCACCGAAGCGGACCTGCGTGACGCGGACATGGAACAGGCTGAACTGCAAAACGTGATCTTCCACAATTCGGACTTGCGAGGCGCTCACATGCGCCGCTCCAAAGCTGAAGGCGCGCAGTTTGTTGGCGCCAAGCTGATGGACACCGACCTGGAAAGAGCGATGGCAGAAGGCGCCAGCTTCGATGACGCGCGCATGGAAGGGGTTGATTTCGACCGGGCATCTTTGCGCGGCGCGACTTTCCGTGATGCCGATATGCGTCGCGCCCGCTTGTCGAGCACCGACCTCACTGGGGCTGACCTCACCGGTGCCCGGTTGGATGACGCGCTGCTGCGTCGAACCAACCTGTCGGGTGCGAACCTCACTGACGTGCGCGGGCTTGACGAAGAGGCGCTGGCACTCGCGTGCGGCGACGCTGACACGAAGCTGCCGCGTGGGTTTACCATTAAGCCCTGCGGCGGCTACGAATAGCCAGAACCTGAGCGCCAGTTGGTAGACCATCGGTGGGCACCGAGCTGCGGTCCGTTAATCGGTCGTCAGCTCGGCTTATTCGACCGCTGGCCGCTTCAACCCTCGCCACACAGTCGACGCAATGAGGTACGCCCAAAGCGCTAGCGTCAGCGCGCCAAGGACTCCCGCCACAGGCCGGTCGAAGAAGCCGATGGGATCACCTTGCGTCTTCAGCATGGTGATCAAAAAGTTCTTCTCGATCACCTTACCAAGCACGATGCCCAAAATAGCCGGCGCGATGGGAATGCCGTTCTCCTCCATCACGTAGGCGAGGAGCCCGAGGAAGAGCATCACCCAGACGGAGAACAGCGTGTTGTCCACCGCGTAGGCCCCGATCACGCAGAACACCAGAATGATCGGCATCAAGACGCGCTTGGGGATCGACAGTGCGTACCGCGACGCCCGGATCGCCAGCATTCCAAGCGGCAACAGCAGCAGGTTCGCGAGCGCAAACGCCACAAAGATCGCGTAGACCAGCGTCCCGTCCGTCACAAAGACGCGTGGGCTCGGGGTAATCCCCTTCAGCATCAAAACGCCAATGGCGATGGCGGTGACAGTGTCTCCCGGGATCCCGAATACCAGCGCAGGGGTCCACGCGCCGGCTACCGCCGAGTTGTTGGCCGACCCAGCATCGGCGAGCCCTTCGGGATGGCCTTTGCCAAATTTCTCGGGGGTTTTGGAGAAGCGCCGGGACAGCGAATAGGCGATCCACGCCGCGATATCCGCGCCGGCCCCCGGCAGCGCGCCAAGCACATTCCCAAACGTCGCAGAGCGGATGATGTTCACCCAGTAGCGGCGCACAACGCGCACCATCTCCCCGGCGAGGCTACCGATGGGAACACGCGGTACGATTGTATCAAGGTCCGTCGTCACCGTGCGCAGCACTTGGCTGAGCGCAAACATCCCAATCATCGCGGGGATGAACGAGACACCGTCCAGAAGGTCCATCTGCTCGAAGGTGAAGCGTGGATGCCCCGTCGCGATGTCGATCCCGATGGTGGAGATGAACAGCCCAATAAAGAGCGCAAGTGCGCCTTTCGGCAGCGACGCGCTGGACACGGCAACAGCCGACGTCAGCCCGAGACAGCCGAGCCAGAAATACTCCACCGACGAGAATTTGACCGCCACAGCGGCGAGCTGCTGGGCAAAAACGGCGAGAAGCGCGACACCGATGAGTCCGCCCAGGCTCGCCGTCACGAGGCTCGTCGCCAGTGCCCGCTCAGCCTCGCCCTTTTGTGTCAGCGCGTAAGCTTCGTCCACGTACGCTGCCGACGCCGGCGTTCCCGGGATGCGCAAAAGCGCGCCTGGAATATCGCCCGCGAAAATTGCCGTGGCGGATGCCGTGGCAATCGCGGCGACGGCTGGAACCGGGTCGAGAAAGAATGTGATCGGGACGAGCAGCGCCACCGACATCGTCGCCGTGAGACCCGGTATGGCGCCGACGAACAGACCATACATCGCAGCAAACAGGACTGTGCCAAGCACGTTCCACTGGAAAACCAGGGAGAAGACTTCGCCAAACCCGCTCAAAAGAAGAGCCGCTCCAGCGGACCGCGCGGCAGCGGAACCCGCAGCGTCGTGGAAAAGACGTAGGACAGCACGAAAGGCAGAACGACTGACAGCGGCAGCGTCACCCGCCAGTCCGCCCCCATCAACGCCAAGAGCGCTGCGGTGATCACAATCGTGGTGAGCAAGAAGCCGGCATAGGGGGTCACAAGCGCAAACGCGACGACCGCGACAAGTACGCCGACCGCACGCGCCACCGCGATCCGGCTCCCAATCCACTCGGGCAGTACGACGAGTGGGCTTCGCTCGCCCTGCCGCCGTGCGAAAAGGTGAGACAGCGCCAACGCCGCCCCAATCGCAACGAACGCGCCGCCGATAAGGCTCGGGAAGAAGGCGGGGCCGTACTGCATCCCCGCCATGTCAGGAAAGGTCCTGACATGAAGGATCACCGCGATCCCAAACGCCGCCACGATGAGGCCGAGCGCAAAGTCGTTAAACTTCAAAGTCTGGGCTCCGGGGCGCGCGCGGCGAAAACGCCCCGCCGCGCTGGGCGGCGGGGCGCGAGGGCGTTGTAGCGCCGCACAGCGAAGGCCGAGCGCCCTTTGCCACGCGAGGCGTTACTTGGCGAGGCCAATCGCCTTCATGGTCGCACCGAGATTGTCGGAGGTGCGGGCCATCATGTCGGTCAGATCGGAGCTGCCCATGATGACAACGTCGGAGCCGCGCGAGGCTTTAAAGTCGGCCCACTCTTGCGTTTCCATGGCTGCAAGCGCGGCCTTCTCGTAGGAACACGCGATCTCTTCGGGCAGACCTTCCGGACCAGACATCGTGATGAAGGCGGCAAGGGTCCACTCGCTGCCGAGCGACTCTTTCGTGGTCGGAACGTCGGGGAGCGCTGCCATCCGGCTGTCGTGCATATAGGCGAGTGCTTTCAGCTCACCGCTTTCGACGAGCGCTTTGCCCTCCGATAGCGCCGGCGTGGCAACGTCCACGCCGCCCGCGATCAGCTCCTGCATCGCCGAGGCCGCGCCGTCCGACGGGATCCAGCGGATCGCACCCGGGTCGATGCCCTCAGCGTTCAGCATGCCGGCCAGCGCCAGGTGCCAGATGCCGCCCTGCGCCGTGCCCGAACCGGTCAGCTCACCGGGGTTGGCTTTGGCGTGATCGAGCAGCTCGTTCACGGTGTTGAACTCGGAGTCTGACGACACGAGCACGCTGGACGGCACGATGTCGACCAGCACAATCGGGCTCACGTTGGTGTGGTTGAGATCGGTCAGCCCAGCGTGGTGCATCGTGGTGATTTCCACCGTCGCAGCGCCCACGGTGTAGCCATCCGGCTCAGCGTTCGCGATGGCTGAGTGGCCCACTACACCGTTGCCGCCAGTGCGGTTCACCACGTTGAACGGCTGGCCCATCTGCGCTTCCAGGAGGCTTGCCAGCATACGCGAGTTGGCATCGGTACCACCGCCGGCACCCCATGGCACGACGTAGGTTACCGGACGATCCGGCGTCCAATCGCATGCGGCATAGGCGGCGGTGCTGAGAAGCGAAGCGGCAACGGCGACGCTAAGTGCTTTCAAAGTCATAGGTTTCCCCCGAGTTGTCTCTTTTTGTCGGCCGGAGCGTAGGTGGCCCCGTATCAAGGGTCAACACGAGGTTGTCCCTCTGACGCCAATACTGCGGACGGCATAGCTGCTCCCCACCAGCATTGGGCCGTGCGCCAGTGGTGCGGCTCAACGGACAGGTTAGATTTGGCTTAGCTGCTACGCCCGCGGCGAGCAGATACGGTCGCGCGCCGCAGTCAATGTCGGCAGCAACTCCCTAACAGCGTTTTATAGCACAGACGCTAAAACGTGTCATTGACCTGTCTAATAGACTGACCGCGGTGCGCCTTTTAAATTGGGTGCATTCAGCTGCAATACTGTTGAGTGGAGAATGGAGCGTCATGCGCTATGTAGTAATGGCAGTCGCTGCCGCTTTTCTCGCGGGAAGTATCGTGGCTCCGACCGACGGAACGGCTACCGGCCCCACTGCCGTACCGCAGGCTGACGCCACGCCGGCGGACTCGTTGGAGGCGTTGGGCGAGCGGCTTTTCTTCGACGTCAACCTGTCAGCGCGGCGCACCCAGTCCTGCGCCACCTGTCACAATCCAGACAGCGGCTTCGCTGACCCCCGCGGGATGGCTTCTCTGGGCGACGACGGCGTCTCGCTTGGTGACCGCAACGCGCCGACTGCCGCATACGCGGCGTTCAGCCCACCGTTTAGGTTGAACGAAGAGGGTGAGTGGATCGGTGGTCAGTTTCTCGACGGACGCGCCGCGACGCTGGAGGAGCAGGCTGGCGGCCCACCGCTCAATCCGGCCGAAATGGCCATGAAAGACGCTCCGATGGTGGTCGGTCGCCTCCGCAACGACCCGGTCTACGTCGACGCGTTTGAAGCGCATTTCGGTGCGGACGCACTGCAAGACCCAGAGCGCGCTTACGCTGCCATGACAACCGCAATCGCCGCGTTCGAGCGGACGGACTTCTTCGCTCCATTCGACTCGCGCTACGACCGATATCTTCGCGGCGAGGTCGAATTCACGAACCAAGAAGAGCTCGGCCGCACGCTGTTCTTCTCCCAACAGTTCACCAACTGCGCCGAATGTCACCAGCTGGGTCGGAGCGCGATCAACCCACGCGAAACCTTCACAGACTACAGCTTCCACAATATCGGGACGCCCGAAAACCTCGCCCTCCGCGCCATGAACGACGTTCCGCCCGGAACAATCGATGAAGGCCTTGCCGGGAACCCGGCGGTCGGGGGCGACCCCGCACAGCGGGGCAAGTTTCGCACGCCAACGCTGCGCAACGTCGCCGTGACAGGTCCTTACATGCACAACGGCGTCTTTGAAGACCTGCGCACAGTCGTCTTGTTCTACAATACTTATAATACTCGCTCAGCCTCGCGGCGCATTAATCCAGAGACCGGCGAACCCTTTGGCCCGCCGCCCGTCGAAGACACCTTATCGCTTGAAGAGCTCACCCACGGCCCGGCACTCGATGACCGGCGCGTCGACGCCCTTGTCGCCTTTATGCGCACGTTGACGGACGAACGGTACGAGCATCTTTTGCAAGAGTAAGCCTGCACCAATTCAGGCGATCAGGCTGCCAAATACTTCCGCGTCACTCACCAGCCAGCTTCCGGTTAGCCCTCCGGTGGCGCCGGTAATCGATAGAAACGCGGAAGAACTGTCGCCGAGCGCAGCATCAACGACATCAAATCCAATCTCGTGCTGCCGTACCCCATCAATATACAGTGTGAAGAGTTCCGTCTCGACATCCCATTCCAACGAAACCTCAAGCGACGACAGATCCGACGACGCCGGAAGCTCCATAGCATCCTCAAAGACGATGGCACCGTCGGCCGACCGCAGAACGCCTGTATGAGGGCCATCAATATCGCCGCGGTGATCGCCGTTATTGAAGGTATCGATCTCAAATCCAAACAGGTTCGCGATGCCGTCCGCGCCGAGGTTACCGCCCTCAAAGCCGACAGCGTCCGGCCCGCGCGGATCGGTGTGCAGAACAATCGCAATCCCGTCCGCGCCGCTCCCCTCAAGGGTGAAAGACAGCGCGAAGTCTTCCGATAGGTCGAGTTCTGTCGTGGTCCCAAGTGCCCCGGCCTCAAAGGAGCCGTCCGCCAGCACCACCCCGTCGTCGGTGAGCGCCGCGTCCCCCGCGGGCGCAAGCTCTGCCATGTCCGGCCCCACCATGTCGGCCTCGAACTCTGTGACACGCACAAGGCCATCCATGGTCGTGCCGCCCGTCGCACCCGTGAGGCTCACCCCCACAACCTGCGTTCCCGGCACTGCCGCAGCGCGCAGCGCCTCTCCGGGCACCGTGCCGACTATGGTGCCGTCGTGTTCGATGGTGAGCGTGTCGGTCGTTGGATCCCACGACAGGTCCAGTGTGTGCCACTCACCATCCTCTACATCGCTCAGTGCAACCGGAGCGAGGATCGGATCAGCTTGATCATCACCGGTGAAGACGGAGATGTGATCGGCGGCAATGTCACCGTCCTCTTCCCCGTTGTCGTAAAGGTCTATCTCGATGGCGAGCCTGTTCTCGTCCCCCAGCCCCACAAGGCCGACATTACCGCCCGAGAGCCCGAGCCCATCCGCGCCAGCGCCGTGGAACGCAATGCCAAAGCCGTCTCCCCCATCTGCCCCAGCGTTGTAGGCAATCGACAGCTCAAACCGCCCATGAAGGTCGATGAGGCCATCAAAGTGGGCCGCGCCAACACTGTCCTCACCATCGACGAGCTCAAACGTGTTGCTCGTCGCATCAAACGTGGCGTCGCCTGCAAGCGTTGTGTCCACAGGGATGCCGGTCGGGGCAGCGGAGGGCGTAGAGACCGCGATGTCACGCACCTTGTGCTCGTTGGTCACGCCGCCGGTGGCAGCGGTAAACCCAATGCGCCCGGCATCGGCGCCAACAATTCCCTCAAGATCAACGATTTCGCTGATCAGCACAGTGCCATCCAGCGTCACCGTCAGGCGTTGCTCAGACGCGTCCCACGAAAACACCGCATCGTGCCAAGCGTCATCCTCCAAGTTCGCGACATTCACCGGATCGCCAATCGGCGTGCCGTCGGTCAACACAAGCTGCACGTAGTCGCTCGCCGGCTCGCCAGGCCCAGAGAACGTGTCGAACTTCACCGCAAGCCCGTTCTCAATCCCGGTCGCACCGAGGCTGCCACCGTTGGATCCAAGCGCAGTCTCGTCCCCGCCGTGCAGCACGAACGCCATGCCATCGCCGCCGCCGTCATCGTCACCAAAGTAAAGCTCCGCCGTCACAGTAAAGTCGGCATCGAGTGCGACGGTTTGGAGCGCATTAGCGGACCCCGCCTGGAAGCGCGAGCCGGACGTGCCCGGATAAAAGCCGCCCACCGAACCGGTCAGCCGGTAGGACGCGTCGTCCGCGTCGTAGGTGGCGCTGCCGTTCAGCGCGGCCGGGGTATCAGCCTCCGTGATGCCGATCTTGTTCACAGTGCCCGCCACCAGATCCACATAGTAGAGCGTGCCGTCCGGCGCGGGCTCAAAGTAAACCGGCCCGATCAAACCCTCGGTCGTGAATAAATACTTCACATCGGTCTGATCGTTGAGGTTCAGCATGAAGACATTGGTGCGCGCAACGTCTGTGAAGATGTAGTGGTCGTCGAGCGACGCTGGATAAATATCGCCCATGTGCACGCCGTCCGCGCCAACGATGGCTTGCACCTGATACCCAGGATCGCTGGCGGACCGAGAAAATCCCTTAAATGCCGGCGTCACCGTGAATTCGCCGGCCTCCTCGGCGGCAAAAAAGCCGGCCTGCTCGGGGTAGCGGTCATAGCCCGGCGTAACCCAATTCTCACCGTCACCGCCCTCGTAGAACGGCCAGCCAAAGTTGGCGCCATCCGGGCCGATATTGATCTCCTCCGCCTGGCCCCAACCAGTGTCAGCCGTGATCACCCGGCCCGCGTCATCAATGGCGAGCGTGTAGGGGTTGCGCTGTCCGAGCGACAGCACCTTCGAGCGGTTCGCATCCAAATCATCAATGGCGAACGGATTGTCCGGAAGGCCAAGGCCCGTGTCCGGATCGATGCGCAAAACCTTGCCGGTCAAGCTATCGATCGACTGCACCTCAATGTTGCGCCGGTCGGGAATATTGTACGAGCCGCCATCGCCCGTCGTCACATAAAGCGCACCGTCAGGCCCAAACTCGATGGATCCCCCCATGTGAGACTGCGCGTCCACCTTCCAGTAATCTTGCTTGAACCCGGTCGGATCGTTTGGATCCACAGCGGACGACACCTCGTCGGCAAACTCGGCGGCGGTATAGTCGAGCGCGCCTTCCCCCGCGATGTCGGCCAGCGACTGGCCGGCACCGCCAATCAACACAGTCTCCGACTCAGGGATCGCCGTGAGGCCGTCGTCGGTCATCTGAAACTTCGACAGGTAGACGTAGCGGTTGCCGATGCCGTCGGGGCCTGCCGGACCCGTCTGGCCTTCGGTCTCGGGCGGATCGACCACGTAGACGACCCAGATTTCCTTGCTCGTCTCAAAGTCCGGCGCGATGGCGATATCCACCAGGCCCCGGTCGCCCGCTTCGTTCACCTTGTCGGAGATATCGAGGACGGTGGAAATCTGCTCACCAGTCGCAACATCGAAGAGCTTAATAACGCCGCCCTTCTCCGCCACGTAAACGCGCGAGCCGTCAGCCGTGAACTCGACACTAATGGGCTGATCGAGGTCGGACAGCACCGTCTCATCGGTCACGTCATAGGCGCTGATCAGAGGCGGCGCGGTCGGTTCCACCACAGGCGTTTCGTCATCCAAGATCGAAACAATCGCCGTCCGCGGCGCAAGCAACGTCCCAGATGTTGCCCGCACCAGCGAGACCTGCAGCGTCTCTGTGTCTTCTCCAATACTATCATCGATGATGGGAACTTCGATGATCGCGCTGTCCGCACCCGCAGGGATGGTGACCGTCCCGTCGCCGCCCACAAAATCGTCGGTAATGGTCGCGGACTGCGCGCTGACCAAATACTCCACCGTCACCGCTTGGGACAGATCGCCGGTGCGGCTGATCGGCACCTGCGCCACGCCCGCGAACTCGCGCACGCTTACCGTGGTTGTTTGGAGTGCGATGTTGCCCGACATGGCAGTCTCTCCCTGGGTTTTCGCGGTTAGTGGGTCTGCGGCTCAGAACGCGCGCTGCGCAACGCTGAGCGCAGCGTGCCGATGAGGTGGCCGGTGTCGGCCACTCCGCTGCGGTAGCCGGCGTAAAGGCGCACCGTCAGCCGCCGGCTCGTGTCCGTGTCCGCCTCAAGTCGCACACGACCGGGCACCTCGCTGGGCGCCGCCGCAACGCGACCGACGCCCGGCAGGTGAATGGCAAGAATGTCGTTGGATCCATCAAGTTCGGCGACGGTCGTCGACGCACGCAACAGCCGCGCCGTGTCGGTCAACCCGTCGGCGCGCTCCACCGTTACCATCTCGTCAAGGTCAAACAGCTCTTCGGCGAGACGCGGCCGGTCCACACAAGCGACGATGCAAAGCACGCAGACCAAAACTGCAAACACCGCCCAAACGAAGTTAAACCGCGACAGCGCGTCGAGCGATGTCGGCGCATCGGGCGACAACACGGTGTAGGCGACGCCCGCCAGCGTCACGGCAATGATGGCCACAAACAGGCGGACGAGCGACCAGTGCACCCGCACTTTCGACCGGTCCACACCCTTAGCCGTCACCTTGAACGGTTTGCCGAACGGGTGCGTGAGGCCCGTCGCGATCGAGCGCGAAATGGCCACCGCCGTCACGGCCTGCACGACCTCGTTGAAGATCGGCAAACCGCGCCCGTTGGATACCCAGATCCCGTGCGCCCAAAGGTGGATGAAGCAGGGCAGGCCGGCAGCCAGGAACGGGCCAAGCTCTGTGTTGTATACCGGCACGCCAGTCCACAAGAAGACTGCCGGTGCAATCAGCACCAACATGATAAACGGCTTGCACATCCAGCAAAGCAGGTTCTGGAGGAAGTGCATCCGCAGTGTGAGAGAGTATCCGCTGCCAAAGAGCGGTCCATCCGGCAGCAAACCAACCTGGATTGTGCCGAGGCACCAACGGGTTCGCTGCGTTAAGTATTCGGGAATGGATTCGGCTGAAATTCCAACGCTAAGCCGCTCATTCAACCACCGTGTGATGTAACCTTTGCGGTACAGCTGGTAAGATAGGTTCAAGTCTTCGCAGATCGCCCCGTCAGGAAACCCGCCAGCGGCCAACACTGCGTCGCGGCGCACAATAAACGATGTGCCGACGCAAAACGCAGCATCGGCGGCATCCTTCGATGGTTGCAAGATATCGAAGAAGGATCGCTGATCGTCGCACAGTGTCCGGCGTGCGCCTAAATTGTGCTGGATCGGGTCTGGATTGTAAAAATACTGCGGCGTCTGGATGATCCCAACCTTTTCATCGCGGAACATCGGTAACACACGGTCGATCAATGTCGGTTGGATGCAAAAATCCGCGTCGAGCACGAGAATAAACGGAGCATTCGTGCGCGAGGCGGTATGGGTCAGCGCGTTGTTGAGGTTGCCCGCCTTAGCGCCCACGTTGTCCGGCCGCGTGATGTACTCAACGCCAAGCTCGGCGCACAGCGCGCGCAGCCACTCGCGCCGCGTGTCGTCGCACACCCACACCGTGGCGTTGGCGTACTCGACCTCGCGCGCGCACAGAATGGCCCGCCCCAGGATCGCCTCCGGCTCGTTGTATGTGCAAATGAAGATGTCGACCGCCGGTCGTTCGCCCCGCGCAGCGAACTCGCGGCCCGCCTCGTCCGCCTCACCGCTGCGGTCTGTGACCGCCATCATGATCAGGAACGAGGACAGGCCGCAGACGACTGTCAGAACTTCCAGCGTGAGGAAGACCGCCTGCCAGGCGAGGGCAGGGCCCACGATAAGATCGGGCAGCGCGTGCCCCAACCGCCAGTGCAGGTAGTTGATGAGAAGCGCGATCCCGACAAGGCCCAGCATACCCCTGTCGAAAGCCCGGTTCGGTCGCGAAACCGAAAACAGGATCATCGCGCACACAGCGATCATGCCGTTGAGGGCCAACGCCTCGGCCACATCGTTGACTTGCCACAACATTTTCTAGCGCCCCGCCGTTGCGGTCGCCGGTGGCACGAACGGGTTTGTCCCGGTTGCGGCAAGCGTCGCCCACGCCGTCGTGCCAAGATGCGGACGGCGCGTATAAGTGCGGGGCGTCCCGTCCGCGAGCGCAAATCCGGTGGAAAGGACGTCCGGCCGTGTCGCATAAAGCACGCCACTTTCGGCGCGGTCATGGGCCATCAATGCCCCAAGCAGCTCCAGCGCATCCTCCTCATGTCCGCGCGCGTGCAGAACCGCGGCGAGCTGCGCCGTACCCTCCACCCACAAGCCATCGCGGTCGTTGTTGTAATCAACGCCGCCGGGGACCCCGAAGTCGGAGCGCGCCATGGACAGGACCGCATCGACCCGCGCGCCAGGCACAAGGCCGGCGAGCACTGGCCATAGCGCGGCGTCGAGCGCCAGCGTTTCGCGGTTTGGGGTGACGCCATCGCTAAGCGTTCCGATCAGCACGCGCCCGTCGTCCTGCAGCATCGTGGTGACGAAAAAGGCAGCATCCGCAGCCGCCTCCACAAACCGCCCGTCGCCGGTCGCCCGTCCAAGCCACGCCGCTGCCGCCGCCACGTCCGTGTTGTGTTCAGTGGACTTCCAAGTGACCGGTCGGACCGCGCCGTCGCGCCAGGCAAGCCCGCCCGTAAAGCCAGGCAGCCCCACCCTTGCCGTCGCCGCATCAAGCACCCAGCGCATCACGGTCTGCGCCGCGCCAAGCCAACGCGGATCGCTGGTCGCGGTGTGGGTGCGCAGGAAGGCGAGCGCCACCCACGCGGCATTGCCGGTCGTCAGCCCAGCGGCATAGGCGTCCACATGCCACCCGCCGTCCGTCATCGCGCCAAGCGGCACCGGAGCGCCGCGCGCCGACCCCGCCATGTACGCGTTGGCGAGGCGCCCGCCGTCGCCCGCTGCCAGGGAGAGCGCATCAGCGATCAGCAGGGCGGCCGCAGTCTCATCACAGGCGAGAAGCGCGATCACCGCGAGCGCGTTGTCGTAGACGTGCGCCGCCCCGGCCACGAATGGCGGCAACGCGTCCTCGTGCGGGCCGGGTTCAAAGCTTGGCAGCAGCACCGGCTCTACCGCCGCGCCGACCGCACCCTTCAGCGCCGCGCACAGCGAAGTCGCAATCGCTTCCGGGGATGGATCCGGCATGGCGTGGGCCGGCAGTGCCGCAGGGCCCGTGAGCGTTGCGGCAAGCGCAAAGCCGCGCGCGGCCGCCGCTGCACCGCGGTGCAAAGTGCGGGTCATGAGACGCCTCGTCGAAGTGGGTGGGATGGCTAGGTGTGGCCGGGTTGGGGGCGCCTAGTCGCCAGCAACCATCGCGGCATCCTCAGCGGGGGTGGGGCTTGTGGACGCGAACGCTACGGTCGTCGCCCCAACCCGTTTGGCTATGGAGACAACCGAACTCACCGCTTGGTGCACTAGGCCCGCATTCAGCGACACGCTGACCCATTCCCCCACGTGGCAGCCGTCCTGCGCGTCGCTTGCCCCATCACTGAGCGCAATCACCGCATAAAGCTCACGACGCTCAATGGGCGGGAAGGGTACAGCGAAGATTTTATCCATCATTTCAGTGGTGTGCGGCAAAACACGCTCCACATAGCCGTCCACCGCGCCCGCAAAACCATCCCCCGTCACAGTCACTGTGCGCCCTTTGGTAAGGTCGTCGCCGTGGCGTTGGGGAAAAATCGCCACCACGCGCTGGGCCGAACAGTCTATGGCATGGGCCAGCGTTTCCCCGGCCGCCACGTCCTGGCCGCGGCTTGCGAAGCTTGTCGTGATGCGCCCGTCGCTCGGCATCCGCACAGTGGAGGCCGTGCGGGTATCGATGCGCGCCCGTTCCGCATCGGCGAGCTGAGTTAGCTCGTCGTAGTGAACCGATGCCGTTTGGGCCGTGCGCTCCGCCTCGGCAAGGTCGAGCCTCCGTTCGCGCAACTCATTGGCGATCAAAGCTAAATCTTCCAGCCCTTCGCCAACAAACACCCGGCCTTCCAGCGCTTTTTGGATTTCTCGTTCGCGGCCAATGGCGGCGTGTGCGGCCGAGACGCGCTCCGCTGAGGCGCGGAGCCGTGCCATCGCCTCATCGATAATGGATTGGCTGACGATCTTGCGTTGGCCCAGCGTCCTTTGCCGCATGAAAAAGACGCGCGCGACCTCCCGCTCCGCTTTGGCTTCGGCAAGACGGGCGGTCAGCGCCGCGAGCTCGGTAGCACGAAGCCGCTGCATCGCGGTGACTTTGTCGTCGAATTCGGCGTCGAGCCTCTCAATCGCCGCGCGCAGCGTTTGCGCCTTGTGCTCGGCATGGTCGCGCTTGTCGGCCACGTCGACGAGGCGGATTTCCAGATGCGTCAGCGTCGCCCGGTCGATGCGTGGGTTATCGATCCGCGCCACAGCCGCGTCGGCCGGCAGGTCCTCCCCCTCACCAAGACTGATGGGGTCGACCATCCCGGCAATCGGGGCGGTCAGCGTGATCACAGGTGCATTCACCAATGCGCGCTCGGATGTGGCGGTGAGCAAGGGGGGCATCGCTGCGCTTAAGATCAGGGCTCCAAGAGTGCCGGCGGTAATGTAGGTGGTCCCACGCAGAAACCAGACGTATCGACGATTCGACATGGCTATCCCCACTAAAGGTTGTAGCCGCCCTTAGGTTCTCCCATGTGGGGCCCGAACACCCTCTTTATCGCAGTGTCCCCGATGTTTGTGGCGATAGTTTGCGAAATACATGAATGGATTCGGTATCGGCACGGCTAAAGTAAGAATATGACACTTTAATTTAGTTTAAATACAGTGCAGGGCCGCCTGTTCTTTGTGCAAGCTGAAGCCTGCTGTTAAGCCAACACCATGAATCTTAACTACTTTAAGTCGATTTCACGGGCTGCTCAGTGACCAATGGCGCTCGCTCCATCGCGAGGCGAGCGCTCCCGCGCATTGCTGCCAATCGCGATCGAAGGGAAGTGCAGCCGCCAGGGTCGGGTCGAGAACTGGCGAGGAGCAACTGCACTCTTACCGCGGCAACGAGGGGATTGGCTCTGGAGCCGGCCAGACATGCCCACGCCCCTTACGGCTGAGCCCTTTTTTTGGCGCGACGGGCGGCAACGCCGCGTATTCACCCCACGACGCAAAGCGCCGTGTCGGTCAACCAGCCTCGCCGCGCTTGGCAGCGGCCAGCACCGCCTCCACGTCGTCCGCCGACAGCCCGTACACTTCGCGCGCCTGTAGAGCGTCGATGTAGCCGCGCGCCAGATCGCGGTGGACCAGCGCACGGTCCCGCTGTGCCGGGTCGCCATACCCGCCGCCGCCCGGAAACGCCATCACCACCCGCGCCGCCTCGGGCACAAACTGCTTCCCCTTCACGCCCATCGCCGCGCCATCGCTTCTCGCGATCTTTGTCGGCGCGCCGTCTCCGCCGCCCTGTCGGCCGCGGGCGGGGTGATCGCGCCGGTCGAGCATCGCTTGTATGTCAAACTCATGCCCTGGCAGCGCGCCCACCTCCATGTGTTGGCCAAGCCCGCCGCGGTGCGCTCCAACCCCGCCAGATCCCGCGCGAAGCTCCTTGCGCCAAATCACAACGGGGCCGGCATGCTCCGTCGCCTCCACCGGCATCGTCATCACGCCTGAGGGAAATGCGGTCGCATTCAGCCCATCCGCGCTAGGCCGCGCACCCGAGCCGCCCGAGTTAAATGTCAGCACCTCAGCCCGGCGTCCGCCCGGCCCCGTAGGCCGCAGCGAGACTTGGAAGTTGCACAAGCACCCGGCGCCCTCCGCCGGCACCAAGCCCGGCACAATCTGATCAAAGGCGGCAAACACAGTATCGGGTACAAAGTGTCCCACAATGTGCCGAAGCGCGACCGGCGCGGGGTGGACAGCATTCACGATCGTCCCCTCAGGAGCGAGCACTTCAAACGGGGATAACGATGCGTGGTTGTTCGGAATGTCCGGCGCGATCGCCACCTTCAGCGCGTAGCACGCGTAGGCCTTGGTGTAGACAAGCGGGCAGTTGATCCCCTTCGCATCCACCGGGCTGGTGCCGGCAAAGTCGGTGACAATGCGCCCGTCCTCAACGCTCACCGTCGCGCGAAGCGTAATCGGCCGGTCAAATCCATCCACCGTCATCTCCCCGGTGGCCGACTGGCGCGGCAGCGCCGCAATCCGCTCCAAAGTCGCCTGCCGCGACGCGGTCAGAATGAAGTCCGACACCTTTGTGAGATCGGCGAGCCCAAACTCGCGCATCGTCTCCACCAGCCGCCGATGGCCGATCTCGTTGCAGGTCGCCAGCGCGTGCATGTCGCCCACAAGCTGATCGGGCTCGCGCACGTTCGCCCGCACAATCGTGAGCAGCGTCCGGTCCACCACACCGCGCGCCGCAAAGCGCATGATGGGAAGCCGCAACCCTTCCTCAAAGACGCTCGCAGCATCCGCGCCGAACCCGCGCCCGCCAATGTCCACGATGTGCGCGGTGCAGGCGAAATAGCCCACCAAACGCCCGTCCAAAAACGAGGGCGTCACCATAGTAATGTCGTGCAGATGCCCGGTGCCGAGCCACGGGTCGTTGGTGACGTAAACGTCCCCCTCGGCCATTGTCTCCACGCCGATTTCGCGCATAAAGTGCGCCACCGCATCTGCCATCGCGTTCACGTGCCCCGGCGTGCCCGTCACGGCTTGGGCAAGCATTCGCCCCTCAGCATCGTAAACGCCGGCCGACAAGTCGCCAGCCTCGCGGACCGACGTGGAGAAGGCAGTGCGGACGAGGGCCTGCGCCTGCTCTTCCACCACCGAAATCAGGCGGTTCCAGATCACCTGTAGCGCGACATCTGACAGCCTCATGCCGCATCCTCCTTCGCTTCGTGCGCCACAACAAGGTCCAAACAGCCATCAGGCTGGCACAGAACGTCGTAGCCGGCGGGCACAATCACCGTCGTCTCGGCCTCCACCACGGCGGCCGGCCCGCTCACCTGGGCGCCGGGCGCCATCGCATCGCGCGCCACTTCGCGCGCGTCGGCGGCCTGCCCGAGACCAGCATCAAAGAGCGTGCGCGCCTTGCCCTCGACGCGCCCCGCCGCGGCTGGCGGCTGATCCACCCGCTCCACAGGCTCAGGCGCCGTCGCCGCGTTCACGGCCCACACGGTCACCTCAACATCGAGCCCCTCAACGATGCGGGAGAACAGTCTCGCATAATCAGCTTCAAACAGCGCAAGTATCGCACCCGCATCGGGCGCTGCGACAAGCTCCGGCGGCAGAGCCACCGGGATTTCCCAGCCCTGCCCAACGTAGCGCATGAATAGCTTTACCTCGGCGCCCACGTCCGCAGTCGCGTCGCAGCTGCGGACAAAGCCGGTGGCCTCCTCGGTCAGCTCCGCCAACAGCGCCTTTGCAGCGCCGGGGTCAAACGCGTTCATGCGCATGTAGACCGACCGCGTCGCCTCAAAGCTGAACGGCGCGCGCAAAAACCCGATGGCGCTCCCCACGCCCGCACCCGGCGGCACCAGCACGCGTGAAATCCCAAGCTTTTGCGCAAGGCGCCCCGCGTGGAGCGGCGCGGCCCCGCCAAACGCAATCATCGTATAGCCAGACAGGTCTTCGCCGTTCTCAACCGCATGCACCCGAGCGGCATTCGCCATCGTCTCATCGACCACCTCAGCGACACCATAAGCGGCCGCCTCGGTATCCATCCCAAGCCGCTCGCCCACCTGCGCATGCAACGCCGCTGCGGACCGCTCAGGATGCAAAAGGATCGAACCACCCGCAAAGTTCGCCGGATCAAGCTTACCTAGCATGAGGTCCGCATCGGTCACCGCCGGCCGCTCACCGCCCCGCCCATAACAGGCCGGCCCCGGCTCAGACCCCGCGCTCTCCGGCCCCACCTGAATGCGACCCATGGCGTCGACCGAGGCAAGGCTCCCCCCGCCGGCACCGATCTCGACCATGTCGATCACGGGGATGCTGATCGGCATCCCGGAGCCTTTCTTGAACCGGTAGGAGCGCGCCACCTCAAACACGCGCGCGGTTTTGGGCGCCCCATCGCGGATCAGGCAGATTTTTGCGGTGGTGCCCCCCATGTCGAAGCTCAGTACGCGATCAAGCCCGTGCCGCGCCGCCACGTGCGCTGCAAACACAGCCCCGCCCGCAGGCCCACTTTCCACCAACCGCACCGGATAGGCGGCAGCGTCCGCCACCGACATGATCCCACCGCCGGAGTGCATCAAAAACACGTCCGCCGTGCACCCCTCATCGGCGAGCCGCTGCTCCAAGCGGCCGAGATAAGACGCCATCAGCGGCTTGATGTAAGCGTTGGCAATCGTCGTATTGAAGCGCTCATACTCGCGCATTTGCGGGCTTACCTCGGACGAGATCGACACCGACACGTCCGGAAGCCGCTCCGCCAACACCTCGCGCACAAGGCGCTCATGCGCCGGCGCGATGTAGCTGTGCAGGAGCCCAACGGCGACGCTTTCCACCTGCGCCTCAGCCAGCCGGTCAGCCAGAGCCTCTACCTCCCGCCGGTCGAGCGGGATCGCGACCGAACCATCTGCCGTCACACGTTCCGCCACCGTAAAGCGCATCTGCCGCGGCAACAGCGGTTCGGGCAGGGTGAGGTTGAGATCGTACTGCTCGAAGCGCGATTCAGTGCGCATCTCGATGACATCGCGAAAGCCCTCAGTCGTCACCAGCGCCGTCCGCGCGCCCCGCCGCTCAATCAACGCATTGGTGGCGAGCGTTGTGCCGTGGATCACCTGGCCAAGCGCGCTGGGCGCCATTCCTGCCGCCGCACAGACCCGCGCCATGCCCTCAACAATGGCGTTTTCCGGCGCAGCGTACGTCGTCAGCACTTTTGTCGAGTGGCGGACGCCCTCGGCCGTTTCCAGCACCACGTCGGTGAACGTTCCGCCGATGTCCACGCCCAGCCGGGCCCTCGTTGCAGCCATGGTGCCCCCTTCTTTGCGCCGAGAGATCACGCCCCGCGCAATTACGCAATTCGCTTGCCGCTACGGCCTTTCAAGAGCGGATCTGTTCCAAACACCGCTGCTGGTGTAACGGATACGAAAGCGCCGGGAGTCAAAGCTAGCGAATACCAATCGCGCGGGCGCTAACGGCGACCTTCCAGCACTTGGACAAAATAGTCGGCAGCCCCAATCTGCCCGCCCTTGGACGCGGCCTGCAAACCGTCAAACTTCGGATTGTCCGACGATGCCAAACACATGGGCGCAGCGGGCGCGATGGGCATCAACAGCTCAAGCGAGTGGATATCGAGCTGCCGCAGTGTGTAACTGCAAGTATCGCCGCCCGCGACGCACACCCGGCCAATCCCAGTGTCTTCCAGCAGCGCACGCAGGATCAGCCCCTGTTGGGTTGCGATCAGCCGGCCAGTTTCGCTGGGATCGATGCCAAGCTGACGGATCTTATCGTGGGTCTTTTGAATGATGATGTCATCAGGCCCAAGCGTTGCGTAGAGGAGGGGGTGTCGACCGGCCGCAAGGTGCGCCAGTGCTTCGCGAACAGCGCGCTTGCGCTCATCCTCCGCGGTTGATGGATCGACGAGCTGGTCAGTATTCAGCGCAACACCACCAAAGCCGTTGCTGAGCGCATACTTAATTTGCTCAGCAGTATTGGCGGCGGCACTCCCGGAAATCACGATAATGCGCTCAGCAGCCCCAATCGAGCCATACTGCGGCGGCGGTTCGAGCAGGCCAGCCTCCTGCCAATAGCGCCCCATGGCGTACTCAAAGCCGGACGAGCCAACGGCAAATACTGTCCCGCATTCAGCTTTTTCGTGCAGCAACCGCCCAATATCGATCAGATGCTTGTCATTGAGTGTATCGAATAAAATGATGTCGGCACCGTCATCGAGGTACCGATCATACCGCGCCGATACGGCGTCAAAGTCCTGTTCGAGATGGACAAGGTCGATGAGCGCCACCGACTTGTCCGACATTTTTGCGAAATGCACCCGAATATCGCCTTCATCCATCGGCGTGATAGGATGCTTGCTCATCACCGGATGCCGGTCGAGGCGAAATCTCTCATCGCCATAAACCGTAAAGTGGTTCCCAAAAGCGATGTACCGACCAAGCAGCGGAATCCCCTGCACAATCGCGCAACTCGACGGTTGAACAAGTTCAACGCCAATGTCCGTCGCCCGCCCAATACTGCCAATCGTCGGCGAAGAGTCGAACGTTGCACACACTTTATAGTGGATCAGCCGCGGGTGCAGACCGTTGAGCAGCCTAAATTGATCAGGCAGTTCCTCATCCATTTGGCTCGGCGTCATCGTGCGGCTGGTGCCGGAGATACCCACGGCCTGCAAGCTGCTTAGCTTCTCCTGAAGCCGTTCTTCTGTGGGATGGCCAAGAAACAACGCGGTTTTCACGCCGTTGACCGTCAGGGCCTCCATGGCATCGGCGGATCCGGTGAAGTCATCACCGTAAAACGCCATCAAAAGCGGGTTCATCGCTGCGTCAGCCACAGTATTTACTTCCAGGTCCGCCCGAGCGCATCGTCCATCGCCTGCAACTGCGCATCGGTAAGCTGCGCACCCTTCAATCCCGTCGCAACGGCGATCTCACAGCACTGCTCAACTTCTTCGACCACACCCAGCGCAACAGACATGTCCTTGCCGGCAACAATCACACCGTGCTGGCGCAGCAAAATCGCATGATAATCCGGCGCCAGCTCCGCCACCGCTTCATGCAACGAATGCGCGCCTGATGGATGATACTTGATCATCGGCACACGCCCCGCACGCACATAAAATGCTGCAGTGTAGGGCGGCACGGCGCTCGCCAATTCCCCCTGCAGCAGCGTCGACAGCGCGATCGAGTAGGTCGGGTGCACGTGAATGACCGCTTGGGCGCCGCTCCGGGCTTTGTACATCGCCAGGTGCATGTCCATTTCTTTAGACGGCTGCCCGCCTTCCAGAACGTTGCCATCAAGATCAACTGTGACGATCTTTGCGGGAGTGAGCTTGCCCAACTCCGCACCGGTCTCGGTTATTCTGATAACATCGCCGTCCCGAACACTGGTGTTGCCGCCCGATGCATGGATGAGCTTGCGGTCGTACAGCTCACGGCTGGCGGCAATCAACTCATCGATTTTCGCTGAAGTGCTCATGGTCACGTCTTCTTTCGTGGTCTTAGTCTTTTCTGGCCAACAGACGCGGCCCACGCCATCAGTAAGCGGTGACGCCCCCATCCACAGGCAGCGCCACACCGTTGATGAATGCCCCTTCCGGCGAGGCGAGATAAAGCGCCGCTTCGGCAATGTCCTGCAGGCTCGCCATCCGCCCCAGCGGCACCTCTCCGAGCCGCTCCTTCATCCGCTCGGGATCTTTCAGCATCTCGCGCACCAGCGGCGTATCCGCCGTGCTCGGATTGATGGAGTTGCAGCGCACATTGAACTTGCCATACCGCGCCGCCACCGTCTTTGTGAGCAACGCAACAGCACCCTTCGTCGTGGTATACGCTTCGGGCGTGAACATGTGCCCAATCAAACCGCACACCGACGACATATTGATGATCGAGCCGCCACCGTTTTGCTTCATCACGGGGAGCGTATACTTAATGCCAAGGAACGGACCCTTGACGTTGACATCATACATGCGGTCGAGCTCGTCCGCGCTCATGTCCTCGATCACTTTGCGCACATTGATGCCAGCGTTGTTGACTAGAATGTCCAGCTTGGCCGAGCGCTCTACAACGTGGCCAACCGCCCGCTCCCAGTCCGCCTCAAGCGCAACGTTCAGCGGCACAAACTCAGCCTGAGTACCGGCGCCACGCAGCGTTTCCACCGCCGCGAGCCCAACCGCTTCATTCACGTCGGCAATGTAAACCGTCGCGCCTTCCCGGCCGAAGGTCTGCGCGATCGCAAACCCAATTCCCTGCGCCCCGCCAGTCACTAGGGCGACCTGATCGCGCAGCCTCATGACGCGGCCCCACCGGCTGCGCCAGGCAGCGGCCCAAACACCGGCTTATGCTTGGTGTAACCGCCGTCCGTCGTCAGCACTTCGCCAACGCACCAGCACTCGTCGGCCCAGAAAAACATAGTCGTGCTGGAAATGTGCTTAGGCTCAGTGAGGCCCCCCATCGGAGTAGCATCCTCGACCGCCTTCAGTCGCCCCGCACTCACCGGATGCTGCTCCGCCATGGGGCCGTGCAGCGGTGACGGCGCGATCCCATTCAGTACTAATTCATGGGCGTCCACGTAATGGCGTGCCTGTAATCTCACGAGGTTGAGCAAACCGCCCTTGGATTCTTCGTATGCACTACTGGACCGCCCCTCCGCCCCAACAGTTGCTGACGTCGACAGTAATATCACGCCGCGCGCCCCGCGCAGACTTCCACCATTCACACCTTGCTTGAGCACATTGTGCACACCCCAGAGGTTCACCTCATAGGCGCGCATGATCGCATCTTTGGTCAGCTGTTCGGGCGGCGTGAGCGGGCTCGGCGCAATGCCAGCGGTGTGCATGAAGTAATCGATCTTGCCATGCCGCTGGAGCATGGCGCTGACCTCATCTTCGCTCGTCACGTCAACGGTTTCGGCAACGACCTCTGCGCCGCCCCCGTTCTCCGCAGCGATGGAGGCCGCAAAATCACTCAGCGCCGTCGGCGCCGTGCCCACCATGATCGTGTCGGTGTGGTCTGCAAGCACCAGCCTCTTCACATCCATCCAGCGCAAGACATGGCGCGCCATGTGCTGACCCATCAGGCCCACGCCCACAATGAGCACGCTCGCGTGTGGCCGATAGGTGAATGCAGACGAACTCATGACCAGCTCCGACATCGCCGATCGGCCAGCGCTCGAGACCGCGCGGCCGACCCAATCTTTCGTGCACACTCATACGGCAGCAGATGCGTTTTACAATCGCAGCGCGCGCGAGTGTGCCGCCC
>CAKZYH010000487.1 GCA_937884725.1 uncultured Paracoccaceae bacterium | reverse complement strand
CATCGAGTGCCAGCGTGAAGGCCGCATCCACGATTACACCCGCAAGCAGGGCATCAAGGAGACCTTCATTGTTGCCCCCGATAATGCCTCGGCCTGGGCGCAGGATCGCTCAAAACTCTGGAACGAGGTTGAGGCTTCCGAGACCCGCCGCAACTCCGTCACCGCCCGCGAATGGGAGCTGGCCCTGCCGTCCGAGATCAGTACCGAGGACCGTTCGCAGATCACGCGCGACTTTGCCCAGGAACTGGTCAGCCGCTACGGCGTGGCCGTCGATGTTGCGATCCATGAACCGCACCGTGAGGGCGATCAGCGCAACCACCACGCCCACGTTCTGACCTCCACCCGCAAGCTGGAACCGGAGGGCTTCACGGCCAAGACGCGCGTGCTCGATTCCGCGAAGACTGGCGGCGTCGAGATCGAGCAGATGCGCGGGGTCTGGGCCGATCTACAGAACCGCGCACTGGAGCGGGCAGGGGAAGTGGAGCGCGTTGATCACCGCTCGCTGGCAGCACAGCGCGAGGCGTCGCTGGAGCGGGGCGACGAGCTGACGGCCGAGGAGCTGGACCGCGATCCCGAGCTGAAGCTGGGGCCAGCGGCGAACTCTATGGAGCGCCGGGCGAAGGCGATGGCCGAGCGCCAGGGCCGGGAATATGTCCCTGTCACCGAGCGTGGGGCCGTGGTCCATGCCGCCCGCCAGGCGCGCGCCGCGTTCCGCGAGCTGCGCGAGCGGCTGGACATCGCGCGGGAGACCTACGGGGCCGAGCGGGATGCGGGGCAGGGGCGTGTCTCAGCCGGTCTCGCGGCGCTCAGGGCGGCGGCTGCAAAAGAGCGGGGCGCAAGGGCCGGGCCGGAGGACATGCGGGAACGGCTGGCACGGGTCGTGGGCCGGTCAGAGGATCGGGACGACGCGCCGAACCCGGAACGCCTCACGTATGCGCAGAAGCGGCTGAAGGAGATCATGGAGAAAGACGCGGGCCGCGACGGCCAAGCGGCGGTTCACAAGCTTGACGGGCACAGCGATCCGGAGCTTGGCGAGGAAACCGGGCGCGAGGCGCGCAAGCCGTCCGTGAACGAGCGCCTGAAGGACGTGCTGAACAAGCCGCGCGAAAAGCTGGAGATCGAGGACGCGCGCGATCAGGAGAAGGACCAGGAGGTCGAAAACGACCGTGACCCCGGCCTCAGCCACTGATGGTCCTTATTATGAGATCAGGGTTGCGTCGGTAGCCGCTTGCACGATTTCCAGATCGACGTTGTCGGCCAGTTCAACAATTCTCAAACCACCTTCGACAACATCAAAGACGCCCAGGTTTGTGATGATCCGGTCCACGACGCGTTGTCCAGTCAGCGGTAGAGTGCAAGTTTTGAGAAGCTTGGGTGCGCCACTTTTGCTGGTGTGGTCCATGACAACGACCACTCGCCCGACACCTGCGACTAGGTCCATCGCGCCACCCATCCCTTTGACCAGCTTTCCTGGAATCATCCAGTTTGCCAAATCTCCAGTCTCGCTGACCTCCATGGCCCCCAACACTGCCATAGCGATCTTGCCGCCTCTGATCATTCCAAAACTGGTGGCACTGTCGAAATAGGACGTCTCGGTCAGTTCGGTGATCGTCTGCTTGCCCGCGTTGATCAGATCGGCATCCTCTTCTCCATCATAGGGGAACGGTCCCATGCCAAGCATCCCGTTTTCTGACTGCAGCACCACATTAATGCCGTCAGGAATGTGGTTCGCCACCAGTGTTGGAATTCCGATCCCTAGGTTGACATACCAGCCGTCCCGCAACTCTTGTGCTGCGCGGGCGGCGATCTGATTGCGATCCCAAGGCATCTTCATCCTCCTGAGTTCCGGGTCTGGCTGGCGCTGAAACGCCTCTGCCGAATGTCTTTTCAAAGTGTTCGATCTGGTCGCGGTCAAGCATTCGGCCTTGCGCCTCGTGTTGTGCGTTGTTCGATCCGTTTTTCATGTTCTCCGACGACCAGCCGGTGCACATATATGCCGGGCAGATGCACCGCGTCCGGGTCAATCTCTCCGGGAGGAACGATCTCTTCAACCTCAGCCACGCAAACACGCCCGCACATGGCGGCAGGGACATTGAAATTTCGCGCGGTCTTGCGGAAAATCAGGTTGCCGGTTTCATCAGCGACATGAGCCTTAACAATGGCAAGATCCGCTACGATACTGCGTTCCATGATAAAATCGCGGCCCTCGAAGCTTCGGGTCTCTTTCCCGTCAGCAATCACGGTGCCAACCCCAGTTGGCGTGAAAAAAGCGGGAATGCCGCTGCCCCCAGCTCTCATGCGTTCTGCCAAAGTGCCCTGCGGGTTGAACTCCAGCTCCAGTTCACCTGACAGATATTGCCGCATGAATTCAGCGTTCTCTCCAACATAGGAGGAGATCATCTTTTTGATCTGATGACTGGCCAAAAGAATCCCGAGGCCAAAATCATCCACACCACAATTGTTTGAGGCAACGGTCAAATCCCGTGTGTCTGCTGCATGAATGGCCTCGATCAGCACTTCGGGAATACCGCACAAGCCGAAACCGCCGGCTGCGATGTACATGCCGTCGGTCAAAAGCCCGTTCAGGGCATCTTGCGCAGTGGGATAAACCTTGTTCATATCGGTGTCCTACCGAAATCGTGGAGGCTGCCGACCCATGTGGCCCGGCAGCCTCTTTGTCAGATCAAGCCGCGCGCTCTGGGATCTCCAGACCCAGCCACTCGGTATAGAACGCGTCGATATCAGGCTCAAAATCGTGGATCACTGGGTACCACGGGGTCGGCGCTTCGACATCTAGGAGATCGCCAGAGGTGGGGCAGTAATATTCCCGGATCACTTGCCAGTCGGTCGAGGGTGCCATCAGTCGCGGATAAAGCTCTTCCATCTCTTCGGCGGTCTCACGTACCCGAATTACCGCGTATAGCTTCCAGTTATCGCGCCAGTCGCAGAACTCATGCCCGGCAATCGACTTGACCACCCATGCTTTGTCTGAGGCGCGCTGAACGATGAAAAGCTTCGGCCCAAGCGGTAGGATGATCTTATCATCCCATGGCACCTGTTCTTGCAGAACCTCGATGTACTTGACGAAGCGGTCACCATCCTTGGGTGTGGACAGCATCGTGTGAAGAGTGTCGCGGTCGATGGTTCCGTCGACCAGATCTTTGATTTTTTCTTTGGTGTAAGCCATTTGTTTTCTCCTGTTTCAAAGGGTGCGCGCTACGGGGGAGACGCGCAGCGCGCACCGTTGAGATCATTCCTCGACGAATTTGACGGTTTTCACGTCAGGCAATTCGGAAAGGTCCATCGAGTATTCACGACCGTAGGAAGGGATCGGCAGATCCTCTTCTTTCAGGTCCCAATCCTCTGGAAGATCCCAGAAATCACGGAACTCCTGCGCCCATTTCGGACCCAGTTGGAAGCTGGAGGCATACATTTGCTGTACATGGACACCCGTGTCCTTGTTCAGAATGCGCTCGCGTTCCTTGGCCATCCAGTCGCGGGTGGGTACGGCCTTGGCCAGACGATCCTTGCGGATGTCAGCGCGCTTGGCCTCTGTCGCGGCGTCATCTGCCACCTTCTGGCCATCGTCACCATCGACAAGGATGACGCCATAGACACGCTCGGCAAAGCGTTCGATCAGATAGCCGCCGTTGACGTCATCCGCCACAGCCGAAGGCTCACGATCCAGCGGATCGCCAAAGCCCGGACCACCGCGCATGTAGTTCAGATACAGGTCATGATCTTCAAACATGTCTTCGGTGGTGATCGCCTGCTTGTCGCGTTTGATCCCCGCCTGATTGATCAGGCTATCATAGACCGGGTTCTCCGGGTCGGTGTCACCGCCATGGGGGATCGGATCACCATTTGCGATCTTTTCCTTCAGGCCGGTGTCGTGGGCCTCGAACCGATAACCCGACGCCGCCGGATACCCGCCCATCAGACCCCAATCTGAGGAGATGTGACCATTACCCATGAAGAACATGGTCCAGTCCTTGGCGTTCCACACCATGCGCAGGCTCTCAAACCCACAGCCGCCACGGTATTTACCCGCACCGCCCGAAGAGGATTTGATCTGGCGACCAAGGTAAACAAGCGGTTCCGCCAGTTCCCAGATCTCCATATCGCCCATGTCACCTTCAGGGTTCCAGATCGCGGCTGCGTTGGAAATCCCGTCAGCAAAGGCCGACGCGCCCACACCATTGGCCGCACATTCGAACGAGTTCACCGCATGGATTTCATCATACTGGTTGAACCCGCCGCCTTGCAGCCAGTTGGAGGTGTTGGCATTACCCGCATTCACCTCTTCCAGGTAACCGCGCCCGAAGTATGAGCGTGAAAGGCCGCGCCACAAAGCCGTCCAGGACGAGACCAGGAAGTGCCAGCTATAGGCATAGGCCACGCGCCGGTCATCCGGGTTCATCCACGTGCCCTTGGGCAGGCGGAACTCGGTCCCATAGGCCGCGCCGTCGTTGATCAGCTCGGACGGGATCAGCGTCTGTGTCATCATCACCCAGATGCCAGAGGTAAAGGACACGGCGTGGGCGTTATAAGTATGCCACCCCCATCGCGACGAGCCTTCAAAGTCCAGCCGCCAAGTGCCATCGGGCCGGATCGTCATCTCTGACGGCGTGTGCATGATCGTATCAACCTTGGCGAAGGTCGAGGGCACATGCACGTCCTCGTGGGAATAAGGCACGTCGACAAATCCCACCTGACGGTATTTGCCTGGAATGGTCATCGCCTTGATGCGATTTTGCAGGCCTTCGCGGCCATGCTCCACCGCCTCATAGGCAAACTTCCAATAGGCCTCAATGCCCTCTTCAGCGACCACCTCTTCGATGAGTTTGCGGATCATGTGGCAACCCGCAACACGGGTCCGCTCATCGAGCATCCAGTAGCGTGTTGTCCGCACCGAACGCTGCGATTCATGCAACCAGTCGCGGAACAACTCGTCATTGGCACCGACCTTACGGCAGGTCACGGAGTATCCGTCCCCGAACCGCTGCACCTGACCGGTGGTCATCGAACCCGGCCCCACGGCTCCGGTGTCGATCACATGGGTCACGCCACCGACCCAGCCGATCAACTCACCTTCATGGAAAATGGGAACGATGGTGTGGATGTCGCAGGGGTGCACGTTGCCGATCAGAGGGTCGTTATTGGTAAAGATATCCTTGTCGGCGATGCCGGGGTTCCCCTCCCAATCGTTCTCGATCATGTATTTGATCGCAGCACCCATGGTGCCCACGTGGATCATGATCCCGGTTGAGGACAGGATGCTGTCACCGGCCGCATTATAAAGGGTGAAGCACAGTTCGCCCTCCTGCTCCACAATCGGCGAGGCGGCGATTTTCTTGGCGGTCTCCCGCGCATCCACGACCCCGGCCCGAAGGCGCGAGAACAGTTTATTGTAAAGGATCGGGTCCTCTTTTTGCAGTGCCCGTTCTTTCAGCCCCGCATAGTGGCCCGTGGCCTTTGTATCTTCCTGGATTTTATCGCGGTGCTGTTTCAGCGTTTGACCGCCACGCACGATACCTTTGATATCAGATTGAACATTCATGATTTTTTCTCCTTGCCCGCCGTTACACTTCTTTGAGGTGGAACAGACGATGACCATCGAGCCATGTCTCAAACCCTTCGGGCACAACGAATGTCGTGGCGTCGGATTCAATGATGGCCGGTCCGGTGATACGATTGCCCGGTGTCAGCGTTTCCATCTGGTAAAGCTGCGCATCGAGCCATTTGCCCTTGCGATAGAATTTCCGCGTCCCCAGCTTGGCTGCTTTTGGTGGCTCCGCAGGACCTTCCTCTTCCTTCGGGATGTTGGGTTTCGGGATCGGCACTGTGCCGCGCATGATCGCTCCGGTAACAGAGTATCCCAGTTCGGGTGAACGCGCCGATTCTGCATAGACGCGGCCATATTTATCGTTGAATGCATCGACCAGCTTGTCCCAGTCTTCGGCGCCATTGGCGCTTTCAATTGGGCTTTCGATTTCGATGTCGTTCAACTGACCGCGGTATTGCATGCGGAAACCGGGCTGAAGCTCGACCTGATCGCGGCTGTAGCCGTTCAGCTCAAATTCTTCGAGCACCTTCTCTGACAATTCGGCCCAGGCATCGTTGATCAGCGTGGCTTCCGCCTCTTTCTGATCGGCGCTGCCATCCTCATCAATGTTGATGTCGAGCGACTTGTCATAGCGATACTCAAAGTCTGCCGCCGCACAGCCAAAGGCAGAGAAGCCAGCCGCCCAGGCCGGGATGATCACATCCTCAAAACCCATGCCTTCGGTGTAGCCATAGGTGTGGACCGGGCCAGCACCCCCGTAGGAGAAGCAGACGAAGCTTGACGGTGAATAGCCTTTGCCCGAAATCAGCGACTTCATGTAATCACGCAGATCGGAATCCAGCAGTTCGATGACGCCCGCAGCAGCTTCTTCGACCGAAATACCCAGTGGATCGGCGATCTGTTCTTTCATCGCGTCATAGGCGCGCTGACGGTCCAGTTTCACCTGCCCACCCAGGAAGTTATCGGGGTTTAGATAGCCAAGGATCACGTGGCAGTCAGAGATCGTCACCGTGTCAATGCCACTGTCCGCCCAGCAGACGCCCACGCGATAGCCCGCAGAGTCCGGCCCCAGCTTGATCGCCTTAGTATAGGGGTCAAGACGGATGAACGAACCCGCGCCCGCGCCAACCGAATCCAGCCCCACCAGCGGCAGAGACAGCACAAGGCGTGCCATGTCCGGGTCGTTCTGGATGGTCAGCTCGCCCTGAGTGATCAGAGCCACGTCAAAGGACGTGCCGCCAATGTCGGAACAGGCGATGTTGTTATATCCCAGCGTCTCGCCCAGATATTTGGCACCGATCACGCCGCCAATCGGACCGGACACGATGGTGCGTGCCAGTTCCTTGGCTTTCCACGAAATCGTACCGCCATGGGTCGCCATTACGCGGAAATCAAACTTCGAGCCATTCTCTTTGAATGCGCCGGAAATCTTTTTCAGCGTCTGACGGCTGGGTTCGGCGGCGAAGGCCTCCAGCACAGTGGTGTTGGTGCGGTGGCTTTCCTTACGCACTGGGTAATAGTCGACCGAGGCAAAGACGGGGATTTCTTTCCCGGCCTTCTTGATTTCATCCTCGACAATATCACGAACCCGGCGTTCGTGATCAGGGTTCTTGTAGGAATGCAGCAGTGAAATCGCGATGCCTTCGACTTCCTGAGCGATCAATTCTTGCGCCGCCGTGCGCGCCATCTCCTCGCGAAGCGGAATGACAACTGTGCCAAACATATCCACCCGCTCCATGACGCCGCGCGTCAGGTGACGGGGCACCAGCGGCTCATCATAATAGTGCGTGTTCAGATGCAGGCGATCTTCATAGGCAAACCCCAGATAGGCCTGAATGGCGCGACCCATGCGGTGGAAATCCTCCATCCCCGCATTCACGATGAGCCCGGTTTTCAGACCTTTGCGTTGCACCACGCGGTTCAGCAAGGCCGTCCCGGAATAAACGCCGGTCTGAATATCTGCCAGAGCTTCTTCGAGGTTCATCCCCCAATGCTCCAGCCCTTCACGGCTGGATTCGATCAGCCCAAGCGCTTCGTTATCCGGTGTCGATTGCGCCTTGCCGACCACAAAATCTCCGTCTGCATCGACGAAGAATGTGTCGGTCATAGTGCCGCCCGCATCGATGCCAAGCACCTGTACGGATCGGTCGTTTTTCTTGTCTAGTGGCACGAAAAACTCCTCCCTGGTTTTCACACCGCTCCGAATTGGAATGCGGCTAAAATCCAGCGTGGATCAGTTTTTCGTAGGTGTGTTGTCCAATGATCGTTCAGCATGACGGACATGCTGCGGACGCGAAATCAATGTTTTGTCGGACGCTCTATGCCATAGCTGTCAAGCTTGAGATAAAGTGTTGAGCGCGCAATACCCAACCGTTTTGCCACCTTTGAAAGGTTGCCTTGTTCTTCGTCAATGACGTCAATGATACGCATGCGTTCCGAATCTTGGAGCGTGCCTGAGATCGAAGGAAATGACCTGTGGAATTCACTTGGAAGCTCAGATTGATCAATCAATCCACTAAGCGATAAAATATCCAAGCTTACGACTAAATTATTCATCTCTAACAGGTTTCCCGGCCAGTCATAGCTAGACAATTTTGCATTCGCAGCCGATGTGAACCGCAGTTCGCGCCTCCCACTGCTCTGCGCATGTTTTCGACAAAGCTGACCCAAAAGCGGGAGAATTTCATCAGACCTATCCCGCAGGGGGGAAATCGATAGCCGCACCCCCGCGATACGATAATAAAGATCGGCGCGAAAGGACCCTAATTTCATATCATCGTAGAGATGACGCGTCGACAGCGCGATGATCCGAATATCCTGTTCCATTGCTGTTTCCACCAAACGCAACAGCAGTTTTTGGGCGTTAGGAGCCGTTGACCCTGGACCGTTTAAACATAGCGTACCGATACTACCAAAACAGTTTCTATCAAGCTTTTTCAGTATTATATCGTCTGTTATCTCAGCGCAGTCCATGACCTCAATTGGTCTGTTGGCGTGGGCACTTGCTCTGTGAAGCGCTTGCGCCAGGAAGCTTTTTCCGACACCAGCTTCGCCCTCAATGAGAACTGGTATATCTGCACCCGCCAAACGTTCTGCTTTCTTACATAGCTCGGCCAGCGTCGGCCCCGCCGACCCGATACGCGCCAGTTCCGCACCGGGCAGGCAGCGCTTTCGCTTGGGTCTGCGTAGTGAGATCATGACGCCAATCGCGTCTTCTCCCTGGTTGATAACCTCGAAATCCGTATCTGACATACATTCAGCTAAAGCCGCCGAGATGGTTTCAGGTCTTTGATCTATTAAAGCTGGAATCTTTTGACGTAGAGTTCTTAAGACTTCGTCTTCAGCGCTAAATTTCGCGAGGCCCTCAAAAGCGAGAACATTCTCTCCAGAGCGGTCTAGAACTAAAATCGGGTCATTACCTCCGCGCATTCGCACCAGATGACCATGCTCCATGAGCATGGCACGTTCGCGCATGACGGCTCGGGTCAATTCAGTTTCAACCTGTGACGCAAGGCTGGCGGCTAAAGTTGCGGAATTTATCTCACCATTTCCATTGGGCCAAGATATATCGAGGACACCGAGGATTTCTTGTGAGATCGGATCGCGAATAGGGGTAGCAGAACAGTTCCAGCGTTGAATCTCTTCGCAATAGTGTTCACAGCCATGTATTGTGACCGGCTGCCCTAAGTACAATGATGTACCTATAGCATTGGTGCCAATGGCTTGTTCTGTCCAGTTTCCGCCAAGTTCGAGATGGTTTTCTCGTCCTCGATCAAGTATTCTTTTATCACCTGCGGCATCAATGATGACACCGTTTTGATCTGATAAAAGTACGATACTTTGAGTATCAACTAAAAGACTATCTGATTTATAAAGTGCATTGCGTGCCGCGTGCCGCATCCGCTTCGAGAGAGCTCGCTGCGTATGCAATGCCTCTTCAGCAAGGGTTGGGGCCTGAGCACGGTTTCTTATCGAATAGGTCTGGCACCGACCCCACGAATTAAGAACACCTTTCCGAATAGCTTTCGGAGCATGGCCGAGAACGATAAAGTTCTCCCATTCGGTTTTTGATATCGGCTGTGGCATTGTCCTCCCCAACGATGCCTCAGTTTTTCTTTATATTCATTCGACACGGCCTAGGATCGAAGTGCGACCTCGAGTGCTGACTTTTTACTCTAGCACGCGGCGCTGAACTAGAGTGTCCGATTATCGGACAGTGTTTGGGCTTTTTCGAGACACTTTCCACTTGCGGTTCGGTGGGAAGATAGGCTGGGCACGAGGTATTCTGAAACTCGCTAGTATTGCTTTGGAGCGTCGACGTCACAGTGTTGCGCAAAGGCTTGATATCGGTGAAAAACTCCTGCCACTAGATGTTGTATTTTCGGCCTTGTTTCGCTCTCAAGCCTCTGATTCTGTTTGCTAAACATGATGGAGGTGCGGGCGATGATGGGACGGCAGATACCGGGCGAAAGCCTTTTCTATGAGTTCCGGCTGGAGGATCACGTCCCGACCGATCATCCGCTCCGCAAGATCGACCAGCTTCTGGACCTGACTGAGTTGCGCGCCGGGCTTCAGGACCTCTACAGCCATACCGGACGGCCATCGGTCGATCCCGAGTTGATGATCCGCATGCTGATTGTCGGATATCTCTATGGCATCCGGGCGGAGACGCGGCTGTGCCAAGAAGTGCATTTCAATCTTGCATATCGGTGGTTTTGCAAGCTGGGGCTCGATGGCCGGGTTCCGGATCGCTCGACCTTCTCGAAGAACCGCTACAGCCGTTTTGCCGATGGCGACGTTCTGCGCCAGGTCTTCGAGCTGGTCGTCGCGCGCTGCATGGAGGCCGGGATCGTCGGCGGTGTGGGGGCACTGGTCGATGGCAGCACGGTCGAAGCCGATGCCAACTGGACGCGGCGCGACAGCCCGGACAAGATCAAAGATGCGTGGGACAAGAAGGAGCGGATCACGCGGCCCGTGCAGGCCTATCTCGATGACCTCGACGCGGCAGGGGCAGCGCAACCGGACAGCGGCGGCAGGATACCGAAAGGGCCGAAGTATATCTCCGAGACCGATCCCCTGGCGGCATGGTCGCTCAAGGATGGGCCGGGCCGATTCTCTTACGAGACCAACTATCTGGTCGATGACCTGAACGGCGTGATCGTGGATGTTGAGGCAACGCCCGCTAGACTGAGCCAAGAGATCGTCGCAGCCAAGACCATGCTTGAACGCAGCAAAGTTTATGGCTTTGCACCCGAAAGCCTCGCTGCCGACAAAGCCTACGGCACCAGCCCATTCTTAAGTTGGCTCGAAGATCGGAAGATCACACAATACATCCCTGTGCTGGACCGAACGAAGCAGACCGATGGAAAGCTAACACGCGAGGCCTTCACCCACGACGCTGATCGCGACGTGTTCGTCTGTCCTCAGGGACACGACCTGAAACTGCGGGCAGACCTGCCGGAGCGTCGGCTGAAACGGTATCAGGGGAACAAGAAGACCTGTGGCGTTTGTCCGATCAAAGCGGCGTGCACCGATGCCCCGTCCCGCAGCCTCGCTGTTTCAATGGACGAGCCCCTCCGCGAAAAGGTGCGCGCCCTCGCCGAGACCGATGCTTATCAAGATGCACGGCGACGACGAAAGAAGGTCGAGATGCTGTTTGCCCATCTAAAACGACATCTCGGACTCAAGCGCCTCCGGCTCCGAGGCCTATCAGGAGCAAAAGAAGAATTTCTCCTCGCCGCCACTGCCCAGAACCTCAAGCGCCTCGCCAAATTGGCACCGGCCTGACCGGTAGTCAGACTCTCGGAAAGATCAACGCGCTCACCGGGCGCGGTGACAAATCAGGCGCAAATACGAGATGTGGCGGGGTGGGTTTTTCACCGATATCGGTCGTTATCGCCGGTGCCAGAAACGTATGAGTTTTGGCACATCCTGCGGTGCGGAAAAGGTCCGGAACGAGCCCAAAGCGACTAATGCTGCGTCGCTATAGAATGACTAGGTCTCATTTTTTTGCCCTAGCCAAGCAAACAACAAAGTAATTGCAATGCCGGGATTCCCTCCGAATTCTATGCTACGGCATCCTCCATTTTTCAGGTACAAAACATCATCCAAGGCTTGATGGAACGCGTCGTGTCAAACGAAGAAAGCAATACGATCATATCGGAGCTGTATGATTTGGTGGCATCGCCAGATCAGTACGACGCGTTCATGGTGCAGCTCCAATCCAAGCTTGCGACAATGCGGTCAGACGGGCGCAAAGGCGAGGCTGGTAAGATTTTAGAACACATGTCGCGCGCCGCCTCACTGGTCGATATCGTCACGCCTTGGCGCAAAGAGATAGATGCTGATCTGCAAAAAGCTCTCGCGCAGCGCATGCAGGCGACGCTAGCCCTCGATGACGCGGGCAGTATCATCGATGCCAATAGCGCGGCCAAAGTCGTGTTTGACATCGCGCCTGGGGGCGATCTTTCTGTTTTTCCTATTGAACCGGAGGAGCTCCAACGACTGCGTATGCGGGTCCGGCAAATGGTACTGCAGCCAGACGCGATCAATCAGCCTAATGATGTTTTACGGCTTCACAACACCCAATCGGGCCGCCCACTTCTGATCCGGTTAGAGCCTTATGTTCAAGAGTCGACAAAACGCCGTTTTGCAATCCTACGCACAAGCGATATCGGTTGGCCCAGTCATTTGGGCCCCATCCTTCAAGACCTCTTCGACCTCAGCCGTGCCGAGGTCGACGTTGTTCGGCTTTTAGTGGAAGGATTGAAAGTCAAAGGCATCGCGGAACGGCGCCGGGCCTCAACCACCACCATTCGCAGCCAATTGCAGTCGATATTTGCCAAGACTGATACCAAGGATCAAATAGATTGTGTCCGCATGGTCTTTGGCCTGTCGCTAATGCACGATATCGATGAAGGCAATCTTGTTGCAGCCCGGATTACAGCGGCGAACCAAACTGCTTTTTTCCCTCGTGAGGATCAGCGCCACGTGGTCACTCAGCCTGATGGGCGCCTGCTGGAATACTCTGACTTTGGTGCAAAGGAAGGCCCATGTATCCTTTGGTATCATGATCAGGCTTTTGGTGATGTTTGGTTCAAAGAGCCTGTGCGGATGGCGCAGCGACGGGGTCTGAGGCTGATCGGGCCGCTACGTCCAGGATTTGGGCAGACCACTGTCTATCCTGGTGAAGCAAGCGAGCCGTGCGACTATGCCCCAGATGTGCGTTGGCTTTTGGATCACCTAAAGATTGACCGCGTCGCCATTGTGTCTTCAAGCTTGGGCCTGATGCACGCTTTGGCCCTGGCTGAGCTAGAGCCCACCCGCGTGGCATCGATAACCGCTTGCCATCCTCTATTGCCAGTCCGTAGCGACGAGGACTTAGAGGGGACCAATGGCTACAACTATCTGATCCCCCATGCGCGCCTCCATTTTCCTGCATCACTGAAGTTTCTGGTGAAAGCCGGATTTGCTTTCGTGATGCGGTCCGGACCCGGCGCTTTTGGCAAAGCGGTCATGCGGGCTTCGCCGCGTGATGTGGAGTGGATCATGCGGCCCGATATTCTTCCCGTGATGATCCATGGTCGAAGAGTCCACCGCGACCAGGGTTACGTCGGCAACTACGGCGATCTCAATTACCGTAAAGACTGGAGCCCGCTCCTTGAGAATTGCCCCGTGCCCGTGCGCCTTGTCATCGGAGAGCATGATCGCAATGTGCAATGGGGTGCGGCGCGGCGATGGTCAGAGGCGCTCGACCATGTCGAGCTGCACGTATTGCCCGATAGCGGATATATGGTCTTTCACCAGCAATACGCCCAGATCATCGACTGGGCGCAGGCCGACCTGTCGCTGGGTTAATCTATCCTTCAAGTGAAGGATGCGGCCCGCCGTCGCGACCTCTAACACGGTCCTGCGAGATTTTGTTCTCTTCATAGTTTCAACGATTTGTATCCGGCGGCACTGCCTCCAGAATAAGAGAGGTTGTGCCCATCATGGCGATCCGACCTAACATTTTGAGCACCCGGTCAATACGGCGGTCCGCGGACGGGTTTTACAAAGGGTTCAACCTTCCAGTGGCCTTCGGGTCGATGGCGGTGGTGGTAAGCCTTATCCTTTGGATTCTCCTCTTCCCACGCAGCGCCACCACAACCCTCTCCCTGGGTCGCGAATTAACGTTGAGCGGGTTTCGCGGCTGGTACGTCTATGCGCTCGCTGGATTTGTTGCGTTCTGTGTAGTGGTGGTGTGCCTGCCTGTCTCCGGTCGCATTCGTCTAGGGCCCGACACTGCAGAACCGGACTTTTCGACTGGCTCATGGCTTTCGATGATGTTCTGTGCCGGGATTGGCGCGGGCGTCCTGATTTATGCCGTGGCCGAACCGCTGGCCCATTTCCAGTCGAACCCGATGGTTCTGGCGGGCGATCTTGTTGCGGGTTCTCCGGAAGCAGCTGTATCGGCCTTGTCTTATACCTATCTGCATTGGGGGTTGTCGGCCTGGTCTTGCTATGCGGTTCTGGGCCTTGCCGTCGCGCTTTACAGCCATCGCTACGGAATGCCTCTGACCATTCGAACCGCCCTCGCACCGCTCTTAGGGAAGCGCTATGGCGCGGCGTTTGGAAATATCATCGACATCTTCTCAATCGTCGCCATCGTAACGGGAGTGGCCACCACCCTTGGCTATGGCGTTGCGCAGTTTGTATCCGGGGCAGCAGCCGTCACGGGGATTGACGGGCTCAGAGCGGAGGACGGAGAGCCCCAGGTCGTTTGGCAATTGGCCGCCCTAGGCCTTGCAGCAATCGTCGCGACCGGATCCGTTGTGTCTGGGCTTGGTCGCGGCATCAAATGGCTGTCCAATTTAAGCACCGGGATATTCTTCCTGGTGCTCGCAACGTTCGCTCTGATCGCTGGAAGCGGCGCTTCACTCGCCCGCTACGGGGCTGCGATCCGAGACTACTTGTTCGAGTTTCCGGTGACCGCGACACTGGTCGCGAACAACGCGGATGCGTTGGCAGATTGGCAAACGGATTGGACAATCTTCTACTGGGCCTGGTGGATTGCTTTTGCGCCCTTTGTCGCTCTCTTTCTGGCGCGGGTGTCACGGGGGCGAACACTTAGAGCTTTTGTCCTAGGCTGCATGTTCATCCCCGTCACGGTCTGCACCTTATGGTTCGCGTTTGTCGCTGGCGCGGCACTTGATTGGCAATTGGCTGCCAGTGTGCCAGACCTGTCGAGATTCCCCATTTCCGCACAAATCTATGAAACATTTCGGGCCTATACCGGCGGCATTACCTCAATTGTCGGCAATAGCATCATTGCTTTGTTGATGCTTATGCTTCTGATCACAACCATGAACGCCGCTATCCTTGCGATAAATACTATCGCCGCTGGCGGCGTGGATGACGTGCAACCCAAAGGGCACGTCATCCTTTGGGGCAGCGCTGTTACAATCATCATCGGAGCGCTCGTCACGGCTGGTGGGACTGACTCTATTCGAGATGCGATGATCCTCGGTGCGTTGCCTTTCTCTTTTGTGATCGCGCTATCGGCAGTCTCAGTCACGCTAAGCCTGATCTTTGAGGCGTCTCAGCAGCGCAACTAAGCACATCCAGTTTAGCGTCCTGTTTTCGTGCGTCGGAGCCAAGTACCTCAATGGTTTATTGCAAGAGCCTTCTTGCTGGTCAGGTGAGCAAGTGGCCCCTTTGTCCCGCACAGCGGACACAAACCCCCTGCCAATACCTATGCGTCAAAAACGGTGGATATCGGTGAAAAACCCACCCCACAACATTTTGTGTTTGCGTCGGTTTTGCCACCGCGCCGGGTGAGCGCGGCGATCATTCGGGGGGCTTCTGTGTGGTCGTCAGGCGGGTGCCAATTTGGCGAGGCGTTTGAGGTTCTGGGCGGTGGCGGCGAGGAGGAACTCTTCGGTTGCTCCTGACAGGCCTCGGAGCCGGAGGCGTTTCAGGCCGAGATGTCGTTTCAGGTGAGCGAACAACATCTCGACCTTCTTTCGTTTTCGTCGGGCGCGTTTGAAGCTGGCGGTTCCAGCCAATACGCGCAACTGCTCGCGAAGGGGTTCATCGGTTGAGATGGCTAGACTGCGGGATGGCGCATCGGTGCAGGTTGCTTTGATCGGACATGCACCGCACGCGCTTTTGTTCCCTTGATAGCGCTTCAACCGACGCTCCGGGATATCGGCCCGCAGCTTCAGCTCATGGCCCTGCGGACAAACAAAAACGTCCAGTTGCGCAACACTCCCCTGCCCCACTGACGCGGCGAAGACCGCAGCCTGCTAGCGACTCCAACAAACACAGTGCCATTCATCGTGAAAAGTGGCGTCTCCTGTCCTATCGCGTATTGTTGCAAAAATATGTTGCGAAATAACTTGATTGAGCAACAAGAAAGCGCAACACTGTTAGCATGAATCTTGGCTATGCCCGCGTATCCACCGACGACCAGGCGACCGCCGCGCAGCTCGACGCGCTGCGCGCGGCCGGATGTGAGCGTGTATTCGAGGAACGCGCGTCCGGTGGACGGTGGGATCGGCCGGAGTTGCACCGAATGCTCGATCAGCTCCGCGAGGGCGATGTGTTGATCGTCTGGAAGCTCGACCGGCTGTCACGGTCTCTGAAAGACCTTCTGTCCATCATGGAAAAGATCGACGCGGCTGGAGCTGGATTCCGTTCGCTCACCGAGGCCATCGACACGACCACGCCCGCAGGACGCATGATGATGCAGATGGTCGGCGTTTTTGCCGAGTTCGAGCGGGAAATGATCCGAGAGCGGACCCGCGCCGGTCTGGAGCGCGCCCGCAAGAAGGGACGCCACCCAGGCCGCAAGCCGAAGTTGTCGGACGATCAGCGTCAGGAAATCCGCGACCTGGTGCTTTCCGGCAAGCGCACGGAGGCCGAAGCCGCGCGTCTCTTCAAAGTCCACCGCTCCACAATCAGCCGTCTCATGCGGGAGGCCCCCGATGCAGCAGCTTGAGATGTTTCCCGAGGACATCCGCATAGTGCGCGTGGACCCAGAGGCCAACATGTATCGCTTCTATCGGCTGCGCCTCATGCCCGACCTGTTCGGCGGTGTGTCGCTGCTCAGAGAGTGGGGGCGCATCGGCACCCAGGGGCGGCACCGGATCGAGCTGTTCGAAGATGCGGGCCGCGCGGCCGACGCGATGACCGCGCTCTATCGCGCCAAGCAGAAGCGCGGGTACCGGCTCGCCAGATAGGCCAGGATCGGACAGCAAGCCTCCCTGCCCCGCTCTCCAATATGCACAGAAATACTCAATCACTCAATTGAGTAAGAAACACCACTATATGTTTGGGATGGGTAGCGAGTGAAATAGAAAAATTTCATATATGGATATCCGTGAAATTTTTTTGTAAGTTGGCTTGCGAAGGAGTCTGCCATGTCCAATGTCGTCCACCTGCATCGACCGCCGCCGCAGATCGCTCACTATCTGCGCATTGGCTACAGAGAACATGTTTTGGGCGACCGTATGCGCGCCGAGGGCCGGTTTGCCGAGCAAGGTTTCGTCTTCGACGCCTGCCACGTCGAGGCGCAAGCTGACCTCATCCAAGACCTTCGCGGTGAGAGACGCCAACTTATTCTGGACACGAACATCGCCGAGCAGAGTGTGGTCGGCCGTTTCTCCGGGACCGTCGCCAATGCGCCCTGGGCGCGGAAGGACAGTCCGCTAGAGGCAGAGGATTTTCAGGCCGGTACGAACCGCAGTGTCCTAGAGCCAATCGCGCGGTTCACGGTTGCTAAGGGTTTTCACACCGTGTTGAGCCCTGCTCACTATCTAGGCGGAAATCAGTTCTTCTGGTTTGACGTCGATTGCCGCAGCTGTGAGGCGCTTCGGGAAGCCCTGGACCGTGAAGGCGGGCAGCACATCGGCATCAACTATGCGCTGATCCTAGACAACGCTCAGATCAAGGACGCGGAGCTGGTTAAGAGGGTCGTAGGGGCGCTTCAGGGGTTGCCAATCGCAGCCGTTTGGCTGCGAGTTGCGGGGTTTGGCGCAGATGCTACCGGTGCCGGTATCGACAAAATGGCGCGGGCAGTGCTGCAATTCCATGAGTTGGGTATCCCCATCATCATGGATCGCCTCGGTGGCCAGACAGCCTTGGCACTATCCTCAGTAGGCGTGACCAGCGGCTACACGAACGGCATGAAGGGTAAGGACGGCTTCCAAACAGGAGGCTGGCTCAAGCCACGCGGCGGTGGTGGCGGTGGCAATGACCGCGCTGTGTTCGTCTCTGGTCTGGATCGCCGTGTGACAGTCAAAGAAATGAAGGCGCTCTTCGACGCCTCGGCAACTGCCCGCTCTGTTTATGGATGTCGTGACACCGGGTGTTGCAGCAGCATCGACGCCATGTTGCGAGAACCAGAAGCGCACTATCTGCGTGAACAGCAGAGGACCTTGGCTGACCTTGGGCAAGTGCCCGAAGCGCGCCGTCCTGACTACTATCTAGACAATCACCTTGATGCGATGCGGCTGAAAGCCGAACGCTCTGCCCGGCTCAAGAAAGCACCGGAAGACTTCACCAAGAAAGCTGAAAAAGCGACACTCAGGCTCACAAGAATGAAAACTGCACTCGAAAGAACCTTTCAAAACATAGGACAAATCCCCTTCGCGCCCGAAGCAACCGTTCCATCTTCTGTAGCCGCTCCAGGCATCGCCTCCAGGAACAGACCATGAGTGCCGTTGCCCAGAGGACAACGGCTGTCTCACGGATGGTCGGCGAGCTACGTCAGCTCGGCGGCTTGAAGAACGTCGATCTGGCAAACATCGTCGGTGTATCGCCGCCTACCGTGCATCGTTGGAGCAAGGGCCAAGGCTCCCCCACTATCGAGAAGCAGCAGGTGATCGCTGAACTTCGATGGGTCGCTGAGCGCCTTTCTGATTTCTATGAACCAGACGAAGCGCGCCTATGGCTACAAAACGGGCCTCCTACGCTGGACGGAGAGAAACCTTACGACCTAATCAACGAAGACCGCACGGCCGAGGTTCTGGAAATCATCGACCGCCTTGAAAGTGGGGTCTTCCTCTAAATGTCTGCAAGACGGCCGAGCCATGACGTCGCTCTGCTCGACGCTTTGAGTGAACTGTCAGAGGTTCCCTTTGAAGGAGACCTCTGGCGCGTCGTCAACGGGGCGAGATCGCCGCTAGACGGATCGAAGGGTGCCGGCCGCTGGAATGTGCGAGAGAGCGAAGTGCTCTACTGCGCTTTGGAGAAAGACGGAGCGCTGTCCGAGATTTACTTCCACATCAATCGGCAGCAGTCAGTTTTTCCGAGCCGTTTGACTTCCACGGTTCACAGACTCGAGGCGACATTTGACCGGACACTTGACCTAACTGATCGCGAACTTCTGGCGCGGCTTGGTGTTGACCTGAACCGCTATACAGAAATCCTCTATGACCAGACTCAGAAGATCGGGGAAGCGGTGAACTTCTTAGGGTTCGAGGCTATGCTTGTCCCGAACGCACGGCACGAAAGCACCAACTTGGTAGTTTTCCCCCAGAACTGCGATCTTGACGAGATCAGCCAAGCCGAGGCAGCTGACGTAGATTGGAGCGCTTGGCGAAGCGCGTAAGTGGTGATCCAGCGCACTGCTAATCTGAGGTCGTAGCCCCCTACCCTACCTTCAGCTTCGCCGTCTGGCTACTCAATCACCCATTTGAGTAACTGTTGCGGTTTTGCCGATTGTCCTGGCGGTAAGCCGTGACGATTGAAATCACTCAAAAGCCCATCTACACTTTTGAGTAAATACACAAATGAGGCAGAGCATGAGTATCCTTTCCGTCCTGAATCCCAAGGGTGGCAGTGGCAAGACCACCATCAGCACCAACCTCGCCAGATCGCTTCACGAACGCGGCCACACCGTCCTTATCGTGGACAGCGACCCACAAGGCAGTGCCCGCGACTGGCACGCCGCCAGCGAGGACAATCCTATCGCACTGGTGGCGCTCGACCGTCCCAACAACGTCAAGACGCTCACCAGCATGGCTGCGAACTACGACTATGTGGTGATCGACGGTGCCGCGAAACTGGAAGACATGATCGCGGCTTGCATCAAGGTCAGCGACTTCGTTCTGATCCCGGTTCAGCCATCGCCATATGATATCTGGGCGGCATCTGACCTGGTGGATTTCATCAAGGCCCGTCAGGAGGTCACAGACGGATCGCCGAGAGTGGGGTTTGTCGTTTCCCGGATTGTGGAGGGCACCCGGCTTGGCAGCGATGTAAAAACCGCGCTGGACGACTACGCACTTCCGATCTGCAACACGACGATCACGCAGCGCCAGGTCTACCCGCAAACGGCAGCGGAAGGCCTGACCGTCTTTGACGCCGATAACGCCAAGGCGAGGGCGGAGACCACCGCGCTTACCGATGAGATACTTGCGATGCTCACGTCCGCAACACGGGAAGTCGCGTAATGGCCCTCTCTGCGAAACGCCCAAGTCGTGGTGATGAAGCCCGCAAACGCATCCTGCATGAGATCACGGAGACCAGCGAGAAGAAGAAGCGCCTGAATGCCGAGATCGAGGAAACCCTATACCGCAAGATCAAGATGCGCGCGGTCGAGGAGGGGCGCTCAATCTCTGACATCACGCGCGATCTATGGTCTGAGTATTTGAGCAAGTGAGTGTTTGAGTAAATACACTACCAGCCGTTTCGGCCGCGCTTCTTGAACCAGCTCTTGCAAAAGCCCAAAAACGCTGCGTCAGGGTTCTTCGGCGGTTCTTTCTGTCTGGCGGCGTAGGTCCGCCATTCCCCGACCAGCACCTTGATATCCCATGTGGGAGCCAACTCTCGCGCCCGTTCGAGCGTATCTGGCGAGAGTGGTAGAACGTAGCCGCCAGTCAGCTTGTCTTGTTCTGGCTTGGGTGCGTAGCTTTCGAGAAATTCAGGCTTCGGCTTTACCGTGAGGATATCGGCATCGAGCCGGAAGGCATAATCCGGCATGTGGTTGTGTTCTTCGTCCGCCTTGCAGATAGCCCGAACAAGCCGCCGAAACTCTTTATCAGAGGACGTGGAGCCGGTCCGGTCCTTCAGCTTGTCCAGGCCGCACTTCCATTCCGGCTGTGTCCCGCATTGTTTGCGGGCCAGCTCATACAGGCGGCGTTCCAGCGGCTTGCGGAGCTGGAAGTAGCGGCGGTTGAGCGTGAGAACATCGTCACCGGCGATGGCATTGAACACCCAGTCGGAGAGGGTGACTTCAAGATCGAGCATTCGCCCGTCGCGGGTTTCCCGAACGATCCGGTAGCGGTCGATCAGGCTGAAGCCGTCGATCTGCTCCACGCCGCCGGTCGTGATGTTGGTTTCGATCTGCGTCCCCTGAAGGCGCTCCAGGGCGGCCTTAAGCCCTGTGTAGCCTGTCCCGGCAGTCGGCCGGTTTGTGGCGACGAGCAGATCGTATGCCTTGAACCGGAGGGTCCGGTGAATCTGTTTCCCATGGTTTAGGGCAGCCACCACCTGCGAGATGCAGTAGATCAGCACATCGCGATCATGGACCGTCGCAAGGCCGATCATGTTCGGCCGGATTTCAACATAGCTTTGACCGTCAGAAGCCACGTAGCGGCGCTTCTTTGTGTCCGGCTTGGTCGAGAGAGTGAAGATCGGGTGCGCCATCGAGGCCATATCGCCCTTTGGCGCAGCGTCGAAGATATCGCAGACAAAGAAATCCCCCTGAGCATGCCGCAGGGGGAGGAGGGGAGTCCGATCCGGTTTCGTAGTTTCACCCACCATGCTAGCACTATTCGTAATTTCACACACCAAGGCAAGAGCTTCGTAGTTTCACCCACCAATCGGCTTTCGTAAGATCACACACCATCTTTCGTAAGATCACACACCCCTTATCGTAATATCACCCACCAAAGGCCGAAAATGAGCCCGTTTTTCAAAGCTGATTCAGTTGCTTAGTGGGAGCCATGATTCGCGTAACACAGATTCTAACACATATATAACACCCAGCTTTGCGGCCTGAACTGACCGTCTATGCGCTTGACCCTCGACACCCCCCCACGAAAACGCCCCTCACCGTTGCAGGGGAAGGGCGCTCGGAGACATCTCCGTTCACGGCCATCGGCGTCCCCGCCTGTACCGCAGGTTGATCCTACCATGATATCTTTGTTCCATAAATATCCCGGTGGTGAATGCCCCTCCGGGGCAGAGGAGGCAGAGCCTCGTGGCCGCCACAGGCGGCCTATTGCTTAGAAAAGACAAAGCAGCAGATCGAGCGCTTTGCTTCACTCGCGGTAGAACGCGCAGACTTCGGTGTTGGTGGATGTGGTGGTCCAGACACCCCCGAGGACAGCGCAGGTGGGGCCGTAGCTGACTAGGAAGCGAGGCAAGGTGATTGTCAGCGCCAGAGCCAGGACGAGCGCACCCAGACCAAACAGGGGCCACCGAGACTTCCACCGTTCGAGCTTCTGTTCCTTTTCCCAGAGCTGGCGAAGGGCAATCGATTTATCCGTTTCGGCTTTCGCCAGAACTTCCTGCGCCCTGTTTGAAGCCTGGAGCAGATCGACACACATCTTGCCCATGCGCACGAGATTGTCGTTGATCTTGCCATCAATCGTTGCGCCGACCAGTTCGCCATATCGTTTGGGATCTGTTTGTTCGGCGGCGATGAACGTGGCGGATCGGACCTCGGCGAGTGTTCCGTCCAAGTCTTTCAGAACTTTGGTCTGCGCATCGACGCGATCCGACGTGCGCGCAACGACCTTCGACATCAACTCGACGGTCTCGCGCAGCTCACCATCAGAAAACGGGGCAGGGGAGGCGGCATCGTCAGACATCGCGGGTCACTTTCAAATCATTGCTCATACGGGACGAAGAGCCCCCGGAACTCGGGATCGGCGTAGTAGCGGAGCTTCTGTGCCAGCGCTGACGGCTGACCCTGGACGCGCAGGAGCTGGACGTTGGGCGGCATCTGCATGATTTCATCGGGGGTCAGTAGATCGCGGCTCGTGAGGTTGTTCGAGAAGCTGGGGCCATCGCCGGGCTTGAAGCTGTCGGTCTGGAACCGGGAGGTTTCCTGGCCGATCATCTGGCTCAGCCATTTCGCCGTCTCGAAGTCGTTCACGCCGAAGACCTGTTGGACCCCGGCATTGGCGATGAAGGTGTTCGCGCGGTCGCCGTAGAGATCGCGGAGCTGGCTCATGTCCTGGAGGATCGGCCAGAGCTGAAGCCCATAGCCCGCCATCAGCCCCATGGCGCGCTCCACGGCCTCCAGACGGCCCAGGGCGGCAAATTCATCGAGGAGGAAGAGGGCAGGGGACTTGAGGTGCTGAGACGCGCCCTGAGCGCCTGTGGTGGCCGTGAGCGCTTCCGCGTCCCGTGCGATGTCCTGGAGCGCCTGGGAGACCAGAAGGCGCAGCCAGCGGCTGTAGGCGTCCATCCGGTTGGGTGGCAGGACCAGGAAGACGGAGGTGACCTGGTGGCGCAGATCGGAGAAGGCGAAGTCCGACCGTGCCAGGCATCGGGCAATGCGCGGGCTGTCCAGGAAGTGCGTATGCCGCTGCGCGTTCGACAGGACCGACGCGGCCTCCCGATCCGCCTTGCCGAGGAAGCGGTTGGCGGCGCGGGCGATCAGCCCGCCCGCTTCGTCACTGTCCTGCATCAGCTCCAGCAGCGCCTTCAGCCGATCCGGGGGCAGGGTGAGGTATTCCCGAACGGTGGCGAGGGACCGGCGCTCGCGCTCCTCGTGACAGACGCAGAACATGATCAGCCCGCCGAGGATGGCCTTGGCCTCCTCGTTCCAGTGCGCCTCCTGCACCTGTCCGGCCGGGTCCATTACCAGGGCCTCTGTCAGAGAGGCAGCACCCTCGCCCAGATCAAGGCTGTCGGGGGTCAGCCGGTCGAGCGGGTTGTAGCAAGCTGAAGGGTGGCCGCTGACTTCAAACGGATCGAGGACGTGAACCGTCCCGAAGCGCCGCCGGGCCTCGCCCGCGATCCGCGCGTTCTCGCCCTTGGGGTCGATCACCAGGACCGAGCGATCCACGGTCAGCAGGTTCGGGATGACGGTCCCGACGCCTTTCCCGGCCCGTGTCGGAGCGAGGGTGATCAGATGGGCGGGACCGTCATAGCGCAGGAGCCGCCCGGTGCCCGGATTGCGCCCGATCAGCAGACCATCCCCGCCCTGGTGCTTCTTCAGCTCCTTACGACTGGCGAAGCGGGCTGAGCCATGACTGTCGCCGGTCAGCCCGAAGAAGGCATCCGCGCCGGATTGCATCCGCCAATACTGGAACCCGAAAACAGCGCCGATGAGGATGAAGGGACCGAAGACGATCCATTGCCAGGCGCTCTCCCCCGGCTCTTGATCGAAGAAGGCGAAGATGAACGGCACCGCCACAAGCGTCCCGAGCATCGCGCCGAAGGCCATGGCCCCGATCATCCACCCGAACATGATGGGGGTGGCGATCACCCGATAGAAAAACCGCGCCAGTCCGCCCATGAAGAGCATGACCGAGCGCATCACCCGGACCCGTCAGGATCAGGGGGCAGGGCAGGGGAGCCGTCCCCACCAGCAGCGGCCGAGCCATCAGCACCAGAGCCCGCGCCGTCCCAATCCGCGAAGGCTTTCCGATCCTGGTCGCGGGAGAGGTTGCGGATCAGCCGTTCCACCATGGCGGCGGCCCCGCTATCCCGTTCCGCGAGATCGAGCAGCGCGCCCCCGAGGATGACCTTGCGCCTTGTGTCGAGCTTGCGCTGGCGCGTGGCTTCCCGATTGCGCAGGGCCTGAAGCCTGGCCTTGGCTTGGGCATAGCGTTTCTCGGCACGTTCCAGTTCCGTCTCGGCCATCTCTCAAACCACCCGTAATCATTCACGTCATGGTTGAGAGACTCCGGCATCCGAATAAGATAACAAGGGTCATCTCGGACCATGCCTGCCTTTCGGCGGAACATGGCGGATGTCAAGGCGCGGATCGGCAGAGGTCCGCGAGAAAGGGCGGGTGGCACAACCTGTTCTTGTAAGATCAGACCGAAGCGCAAACCCTGAGCTGAGGATCAGTGAAGGGCGCACTTATGCAAACTTTCCACCTGCGGTTTCGAGATTTGCGTGCGATCTCCTTGAGGCAGGGCCTCAGCCGATGGCGAACTCCGTCCGACGCGATGCGCGCCGGAATGGGAGGTGCCTTCGCCCTCCCAAACCCTCCGGATCCAACCTGCGCGGTTGGATGGCGTCCCGCAGCTCGACACCCTGACGGCATCCCGTGCCCCGTGGCCGGGGCTGGATCGCCGTGGGTGCCGCGCGTGCGGGCTGCGCGGAAGGACAGTCGCGGGCCTGTCCTTCCTTGCCGGGTTCGCCGGTGGCAAACCGCCCGTGAGCCGGTCCCCGATCCCGCCCGCCAGGAGGCCGGGGATCGGGGGACAGCTCACGGGCAAGCCCGCGCCTCAGAGGTGCGTTGCACCCCTTCAGCCGGGCTGTCATTTCCCCTCCGGCCCCAGCGTTGTGGGGCGCGAGCCTTCGGGGAAAAGATGGCTGACCTAACGGCCAAGGCCGGGGTCAACGGCGGCACGCGTTGGCGTCGTTCACATTGTGAGGCGGGGTAGGGCGCATGGCGAGCTACCACCTCTCCGTGAAGACGATCAAACGCAGCGCCGGACGCTCTGCCACGGCGGCAGCCGCCTATCGCGTCGGTGAGCGCATCGAGTGCCAGCGCGAAGGTCGTGTCCACGATTACACCCGCAAGCAGGGCATCAAGGAAACCTTCATCCTGACACCGAAGAATGCGCCAGACTGGGCCACGGATCGGTCCTGCCTCTGGAACGAAGTCGAGGCTTCCGAGACCCGCCGCAACTCCGTCACCGCCCGCGAATGGGAGCTGGCCC
>CAKZYH010000486.1 GCA_937884725.1 uncultured Paracoccaceae bacterium | reverse complement strand
GTTGTCGTTTCCGGTCCGCCGTGGAGCACGACCACAGCGTGGTGCGCCGGCCGACAGCGGCAATGTGGGTGAGCGCCCCGGCAATATCGTCCGGCACATCCGGTGCCAGCACTTGGTGCATTTCGCTGCCGCTGCTGTGCCGGTCGATGAACGTGCCGACCAGGTGTTCGTCTGGCACCATGCCTTCTGGGCAGTCCTTTTTCACGATCAGCGGATAGCCGACATTCATGCGAATGACGATGTCGTGGGCGTCGATGTCTTCGCCGAACTGGCACGTTTTGAGGGATGTGGCGTTACCGACAAGGGCGACGGAGCGGTCGGTGAACATCTCCTCGTCGAGTTGGTGGAGGAGTGGGCGGCGCACCGTGATGCCGACGGGGCGTACGAGGTGGCGCTCGACCTCTTCGCCGGCGCGGATCACACCCTGCTGGACGCAGCGCATGGCATAGCCGGCGGCGGCCGGTGACAGCCATAAAAGCTTCGCCCGTGCCACGGGGGCGGGACCGTCGGCCAACACTGCGCGTTCGCGCGCCAGCGTGCTCGCCACGGGATTGTCCACCGGCACTGGCGGTCCGAGACGTTGTGGTGAGCCGTTCAGCACCGGTTCGTCGAGCTTGTAGCCGACGTGATAGAGCGCGAACGACAGGAAGCGGTGATAGCGCTCTTGGCGCTGTTCGGAGGGTTCTGCGAGTGCTGCGCGATAGCCCTCGGCAATGGTGTCCGCGTCCACCACGGTGACGGCGCCATCATAAGGGGCTTTGCCGAACGACAGGACCGGTTTGCCAAAGCACATGGCGCGAACGCCCGCGTCGCCGTTGACGACGGCAACAGCCTTGGCGGCCAGGATGAAATCGTCGACGTTCCCCTCTTGGGTGAACCGGATCCCGGCGTGACCGTGACGCTCTTCTAGGAGCCCAAAGACCTTGCCCCTATCCTGGGGATGGCGGCGGCACAGAACCCTGATGCCGCTCTCAGCCGAAAAGCGCGACAGTGCGGCCACGAAACGCTCCAGATCGACGGTGCCGTGCTGGGACAGTCCGGGCTCGTGGGAGCGCTGGAGCGGTGCGAACAGATCGAACTGCTCGGTGCTGTCCGCCTTCGCTGTGCGGCGGAGCCTTGCCAGAAAGGCCGGCAGTCTCTGGTCGATGGGGGCGTTGGCAAAGGCGTGCGGGTCGTACCAGGTGGCTGAGATGCCCCAGCCCGCGTCGTCCTTGGTAAACACCTCCGGCAGAAATTCTTGTGCGTAGAAGGTGGCGCGCTCGTCGGCGATGCGGGCGCGGGTCTCGTGGGGGACGAGGATGTGCCGGGCGGCCGGAAAGCGGCTCGGCACGTCGCTCTGGGGCAGCTGCCAGGGCGCGATGGGGACAATGCGGGCATCAAGCCCGGTCTGGCGGGCTTGTGCGGCGAGAAGGGCGGGGCCGTGCCGCCAAAACACCGTCTCCGGCTGGGCCAACCGGTCCATGCGGGCCGTGATGTCGTCCCTGTGGTGAAGCTCTTCGGTGGGGGCGACGTCTGTGCGTGGGGCCACGATGATGAGATCGGCGGGCGCATCGCGGGCGGGGCTTGCCGCTGTTGCCCCGGTCGCCCCAGTCGCAGTGGTATCGGTGCTCCCGATGCGCAGCGCCGGGGGGGCGGCGGGTCCTGTGTCGGGGTCGGGCGTGGGATCGGGATCGGTTGCGCCGTAGTGCGCCGGCAGGGGAATAAAGCGCAGGAACGCTGATGAGCGGCGGTAGGCGATGGCGACAGCGTCCATTTCGGTGCGCTCCCGCCGCCTCGAACCGCGCAACAGGCGCCGAACCTCGGCGACAAAGGCCTGTGTGCGCTCGCCCGGCCACAGCCAGGCAACGTCGGCGGTGGGGCCAAACGAGACGTCGGCTTGGCGCAGTTCGGCCGGCACCATGGCCAAATCGCCCTCTATGAGTGTGCGCGGCGAGACCAGAAGGATTGGCCGGTAGGTGGCTCTGAGGGCTGCGGCCGCCACGTTCCACCGCAGCCTGCGCGCGCGTTGGAGTTCGCCCCGGGCATTGCCGCGCGGCCAGAGCCTGTAGACGACTGTGCCGTTGCTGCGGCTTGCCAGCTGCGCCAGCAGCCGGGCGGCCTCGTCCATGGGGGCGTTCTCACCGTCCCGGTGGAGCGCAATGTCCACCCGCACGCCCGGCGAGAGGATGTCGAGGGACGACAAGAGCCGCTCGCCGTGAGTGAGGAAGTCTCGCGGGCTCGCAACGCACAAAAGCTGCCAGAAGGTGAGGTCGGTGTCGGCTGGCGACAGTCGTTTAAAGCGCATTATGGCAGCTTTTGTCCGGCGCCCACTGAAGGTGCAAGCATCTATAGCGCGAACCGCTTAATGAGACGTCCACTGCGCGGTGCGTGCTTGTGCAGCCGCTTCGTTGAACACATCAAGCACCTGATGGCGAAGGCGTGCCGGTGTGTAGTCCTGTTCGAGGCGGCGCTGGGCGCGCGCCACCATATGTGCGCGCTCGTCCGGGTTGCGGGTAAGATGCTGGAGCGCATCGCGCCAGCCTTCGGCGCCGTCGATCAGAACCCCGCAGCCCTCAGCGCAGCAGGTATCATAGACCATGCCGCGCGACGCGATGACCGCGGCGCCGACTGCGGTGTACTCGACCCATTTGTTGTTGGCCTTGAGGCGGTTGAAGGCGGTGGGTTGGAGCGGGCAAATGCCGATCTCCCAGCGGCGTGCGGCGAAGGCCTGCATGAAGGCGTCGTAGCCGCGCACGGGTTTGAGGCGGCGCACGCGCGGCCCGAAGCGTTTCAGCGCGGACGGCACGGGAATGGAGCCGAACAGCTCGAACGCGACCTCCTCATGCTCATCGAGGAACGCGATCAAGTCGGGGAGCACCATTTTGAGATCGTGGGCGTGATCAAAACCCATGTAGCCAATGGTTTTGACCGGGCGTGCTTCGGCGGGCGCGATCACATCGGCGGCGCAGACGAGTGCACCGCGCACCATGGGCTGGGTGACGCCAAGGTTTTCGAGGCGCGCAGCGAGCGGTGCTGTCGACACGTAGATGAGGTCGGCGTTGGAAAGCAGGTAGCGCAGCGCGCGTTTGCGTGGCGGTAGGTTATGGCGGACGAATTTTTTGACGCCCAAAGCCCGTGGCACGTTCAGAAGGTCGTCGTCGATGTGGAAGATGACGGGCCGGCCCATGGCGCGTGCGGCGTTCACAATCACGTCCGTGTACGGCCCGCTGTAGCGGCAAAACACGATGAGATCGGGGTCGAACTCAGCCACCAGGGTGTCGATGGGGCGTTGGCCGGCCGGC
>CAKZYH010000485.1 GCA_937884725.1 uncultured Paracoccaceae bacterium | reverse complement strand
GCCCTTGCCGCGCGCACCGGCGCCGAAACCGCCGCCGTCGTCAAAGCCAACGCCTACGGCCTTGGCATCGAGGCTGTCGTTCCAACCCTCGTCGCCGCCGGCTGCCGCACCTTTTGCGTCGCCTTCATGTCGGAAGGCCTCGCCGTCCGCGCCGTCGCCCCCGACGCCACCGTGTACGTCCTCAACGGCGTTTTCGACGACCGCCGCGCCGCCATCGATGCCCGCCTCATCCCGTTCATCTCCGACGAGGCTGCCCTCAAAGAGTGGCCGAACGCACCCTTCGTCCTCTACGTCGACACCGGCATGCACCGCCTCGGCTTCACGCCCTGGGACGCCGCCCTCGTCTCGCGTCGCCCGGTGCTGATCGCGAGCCACTTCGCCTGCGCCGACACCCCCGACCACCCCCTTAACGCCACGCAGGAGGCCGCCTTCGCCGCCATCCGCAATCACCTGCCCGAAGTCCCAGCAAGCCTTGCCAACTCCGCCGCAGTCCTCACCCGCCCCCACACGCACTACCAGCTCACCCGCCCCGGTATCGCGCTGTATGGCGGCATCTCTGTCGACAACATCGCCCCGCTGGAACCAGCCGTGAAACTGGAAGCCCGGATCATCCAAGTCCGCTCCGTCCCGGCTGGCGAGACGGTGGGCTATGGCGGCGCGCAAACGGTGAAACGCGACAGCCGCATCGCCATCGCATCGCTCGGCTACGCCGACGGCTACCTGCGCGCGGCCGGCGGCAGCGATGAAGCCCCCGGCGCCCCCGCGGCCTTCGACGGCCAGCCCGTGAAGCTGTGCGGCCGCGTCTCCATGGATCTTGTCAGCATCGACGTCACCGACACCGCGGCCAGACGCGGCGACTGGCTCGAACTCTTCGGCCCAACGGTCCCCCTTGCGGACGCCGCCGCCGCAGCCGGGACCATAGGCTACGAGCTCCTCACCGGCCTCTCCCGCCGGGCTGAGCGCATCATCGGCCGGCTATGAGCCTCTCCGTCCGCCCCATCGCAAGCGGCGCCGACCTTGCGGCGGCCAAAGACCTTTGCCGCGCCTTTCGCGACGTTTTTGCTACGACCAACAGCGCCGACCCCGACGTGGTGGAGGCGTACTACAGCGAGGAGACATTCGAGGATCTCCTCGCGCGCCTTCCAGAGATCCACGCCCCACCGCGCGGCGGCATCTTGCTCGCCACCCACCACGACGAGCCCGTGGGCTGCGCCATGCTCGCCCCGCTCGCGGGCGACAGGTGCGAGTTGAAGCGCATGTTCGTCACCGCCAACGCGCGCGGCCTAGGCGCCGGTCGCGCACTCCTTGCAGCAGCCAAACGTTACGCCGCCGATGCCGGCTACACCATCATGCAGCTCGACACGGGACCGCGCCAAACCGAGGCCATCGCGCTGTACGAACGCGACGGTTTCCGCCGCATCCCGGCCCCGGACAGCCTTCCGCAGCGCATGCGCGATTGGCTCATCTTCATGGAAACCCGCCTCGATCCGCAGCCGGAATCATCCTCATGAGCGCAGCGCCAATCACTGTCCGGCGCGGCCTGTGCGAGACCCACCGTTCAGCCGCCGCAGCGCTCTACTGGGCAGCCTTCGGCGCGAAACTCGCGCGCCCCCTCGGGCCATCGTCCAGCGGCATCGCATTCTTGCGCAAAACCTTGGACGGCCGCTTCGCGATCACCGCGGTGCGGGAGGGTGAGCTCTTAGGGATCGCCGGGTTCAAGACCGCGGAAGGCACACTCATCGCCGGCGAATTCAAAGACCTCGTCGCAACCTACGGCCGCTTCAGCGCAGTCTGGCGCGCCGCGATCCTCATGCTCCTTGACCGAACGCCCGAAGCCGGCGTGCTCACCATGGACGGGATTGCAGTCGCCCCCTCAGCACGCGGCCGGGGGGTCGGCACGCGCTTGCTGGGCGCCATCGGCGAGGAAGCGATTGCACAGGGCGCCACCTCGGTGCGGCTCGACGTGATCGACACGAACCCGCGCGCCCAGGCCCTTTACGTGCGCAACGGCTTTGTTGCCGGCAAAACCCAGCATCTGGGCCCGCTCGCGCCCCTTTTTGGCTTTTCCAGCGCGCTCACCATGCGCAAGTCCGTCGGTCCCGCCTGATGGCCAAACGCGCAAGCCGCTTTGTCTGCCAATCCTGCGGCGCGGTCTCCAGCCGCTGGGCCGGCAAGTGCGATGCGTGCGGCGCGTGGAACACCATCGTGGAGGAAATCGGCACCGCCAACATCCTCGCCGAGGCCACCGGCAAAATCGCAAAGATCAAAGGCAAACGTGCCAACCTCGTCAGCCTCGACGGGGATGTCGAAGACGCGCCGCGCCTCGAAACCGGCATCGGCGAGTTTGATCGCGTCACCGGCGGCGGCCTGGTGCCGGGCTCGGCCCTCCTCATCGGTGGCGACCCAGGTATTGGCAAGTCGACACTCCTCCTCCAAGTCGCCGCCACCTTGTCCCGCTCCGGCGCTCCGGTCGTCTATGTCACCGGCGAAGAGGCCTCAGCCCAGGTCCAGATGCGCGCAAAACGCCTCGGCGCTGCGGGGTCTGGCGTCGCGCTCGCCGCCGAAACCTCCGTCGAAGACATCCTGGAAACGCTGCAATCGACGACACCGCCAGCGCTGGTAGTCATCGATTCCATCCAAACGCTACACACCTCCATAGCAGAAGCCTCCCCCGGCACGGTCACCCAAGTCCGCGCCTCCGCCCAGGCGCTCATTCGCTACGCAAAGCGCTCTGGCGCCGCCGTCATACTGGTGGGTCACGTCACCAAGGACGGCCAGCTCGCCGGCCCGCGTGTGGTCGAACACATGGTGGACGCCGTGCTCACCTTTGAAGGCGACCCCAGCCACGCCTTCCGCCTCTTGCGCGGCGTGAAAAACCGTTTCGGCCCCACCGACGAGCTTGGCGTCTTTGAAATGACGGCCGGCGGCCTTGCTGAAGTCGCCAACCCGTCGGAGCTCTTCTTGGGCGAGCGCGACATCGCCTCACCGGGCGCCGCGGTATTTGCCGGCATGGAGGGCACCCGCCCGCTGCTTGTGGAAATCCAAGCCCTCGTCGCGCCAACCCGGCTCGGCACGCCCCGCCGCGCGGTGATCGGCTGGGACAGCGCGCGCCTTGCCATGGTCCTTGCAGTGCTCGAAGCGCGCTGCGGGCTCGCCCTCTCCAGCCACGACATTTACCTCGCTGTCGCCGGCGGAATGCGCATCACCGAGCCCGCTGCCGACATGGCCGTTGCGGCCGCGCTCATCTCCTCGCGCGCCGGCGTCGCCCTCCCCGCCGACATCGTCTATTTCGGGGAAATCAGCCTCTCAGGCCGCGTTCGGCCTGTCCCTCACGCGGGCGGGCGCCTCAAAGAGGCTGCAAAACTCGGTTTTCTGGGGGCAGTTGTGCCTCCACAGGGGGCAGCAGAAGCTGCCGGCCTTGCGGCACGCGAGGTTGCAATGCTTCATGAATTGGTCCACCGCATCGCCCCGGATGGCATGCCCAATGAGCAGGACGGGGCACCCCATCGCGCGGCACTCAGTGGAGCAGAGACATGAATATCGCGATCCTCGACGGCGTGGTCATCGCTATCGTTTTGATTTCGGCATTGCTGGCCATGTTCCGGGGCTTCGTGCGCGAAATCCTGTCCATCGCCGCATGGGTCGCCGCCGCCCTCATCGCCTACTTCTTCTATGAAGACGCGCTGCCCTACGTGCTCGACTTTGTCGATAACCGCGCCGTCGCCACAGGCCTTGCCGCGGCCGGCGTCTTCGTCGTCGCGCTCATTGTGGTGAGCCTCATCACCATGAAAATCTCCGACTACGTGATGGATAGCCCCATCGGCGCGCTCGACCGGCTGCTCGGCTTTTTGTTCGGCGCCGCGCGCGGTGTGCTCCTGCTCATTGTCGCGGTGATCCTCTTTAACTACCTAGTGACTGAGAATCGGCCCACCTGGGTCACGTCCGCAGTCACCTACCCGCAACTCTCTGAGTGGGGCGAGCAGCTTTTGACCATGATCCCGGACGACCCCGAGGCCGCCATCCGCGGCGCCATTGGCGATCCCAACGCGGCAGACGGCGAGGGCCTGCAGCGCCTCATCCGCCCGCAAGAGGGCGAGACGACAGTCACCCCCAACGAGAGCCAGAACTAGCGTTGGCCTACCGTCTCATCGATAACGAGAGCGTCGACCAAGACGACAAAGACGGCTTCCACGACGAGTGCGGCGTCTTCGGGGTGTTTCGCAACGAGAACGCCAGCGCGCTCACAGCGCTCGGCCTCCACGCCCTGCAGCATCGCGGCCAAGAGGCCGCCGGTATCGTGAGCTGCCACGCTGGCGGCTTCCGCGTCGAAAAGCACATGGGCCTCGTCGGTGAGAATTTTACCGATCAAGCCGTCATCGACCGCCTCAAGGGCGACACCGCTGTCGGCCATAACCGATATTCGACCAGTGGCGAGCCGGGCCTCCACAACGTTCAGCCGCTCTGTGCCGAAACCGCCATGGGCGGGTTTGCCGTTGCGCATAATGGCAACCTCACCAACGCAAACGTTCTCAAGACAGAACTTGTCGAGCGCGGCTCCATCTTCCAGTCCACGTCCGACACCGAGGTGATCATCCACCTCTTCGCAACCTCGCTGAAAACCTCCTTCACCGAACGTTTCATTGACGCGGTACAGCAGGTGGAAGGCGGCTTTGCGCTGATCGCTCTGACCGACGGCATGATGATCGCCTGCCGCGATCCGCTAGGGATCCGCCCGCTCGTCATGGGCGTCTATGAAGGCTCCACCATCTTTGCATCCGAATCGTGCGCGCTCGATATTATTGGCGCAGAACTGGTGCGCGACGTCGAGCCCGGCGAGATGGTCGTCATCACCGACCACGGCACCGAAGTCATCTACCCGTTCGCCGATGCCCGCCGCCGGCCCTGCATCTTCGAGTACATTTACTTCGCGCGGCCAGACAGCATCATCTCCGGCGTCAACGTCTACAATGCGCGCAAAGCCATCGGCGCATCGCTCGCGGACGAAGCGCCCGCACCGGCCGACATTGTCGTGCCCGTCCCCGACTCAGGCGTGCCGGCCGCCATTGGCTTTGCCGAACGTGCAGGGCTCCCCTACGAGCTCGGCATCATCCGCAACCAATATAAGGGCCGCACCTTCATCGAGCCGACCCAGTCCATCCGCCGCCTGGGTGTGAAGCTGAAGCACAACGCCAACCGCGCGGTCCTCGAAGGCAAAAGCGTTGTGCTGGTGGACGACAGCATCGTGCGCGGCACCACGTCCAAAAAAGTGGTTGAGATGGTGCGCAACGCGGGCGCGCGCGAAGTCCACATGCGCATCGCGAGTCCGCCCACCACCGACAGCTGCTTTTACGGCGTCGACACGCCTGAGCGGTCCGAGCTCATCGCCTCGCGCATGAACCTGGAACAGCTCGCCAAGTACATCAAAGTCGACAGCCTCGCCTTCGTCACCCTCGACGGCCTCTATCGCGCCGTCGGCGAGACAAACCGCAACACCGCCACCCCGCAATACTGCGATGCCTGCTTCACTGGCGACTATCCCGTCGCCGTGCGCGACCGTGACATGCCCGATCGCGCTTACAAGAAACCGCTCCTGTCGGTGGTGCGTTGAAGCCGCTTTCCGGCCGCGTTGCCGTCGTTACCGGAGCGACCCGCGGTCTTGGCGCGTCCACCGCCATCGCTCTCGCGGCTGAAGGCGCCCACATCATCGCCATCGGCCGCAAAACCAAGCCGTTGGAGGAGGTCGACGACCTCATCACGGGCGCTGGCGGCAGCGCGACCCTCGTCCCCCTCAACCTCACCGACGGCGCCGCCATCGACCGGCTCGGCGCGTCCATCCACGAACGCTGGGGCAAGCTCGACATCCTCGTGGGCAACGCCGGCCAACTCGGCGTCATCTCGCCCCTGCCCCACATCAAAGCCAAGGTCTGGGACGAAACGATGGCGGTGAACGTGACGGCCAACTGGCGCCTCATTCGCAGCCTCGACCCGCTGCTGCGCCAGTCCGACGCTGGCCGCTGCGTGTTCCTCACCTCCCTCGCTGCCCGCATGAACCGCGCAAACTGGGGCGTGTACGGCGTCTCCAAGGCCGCGCTCGAGGCCCTGGTCTTCACCTACGCCAACGAAATGAAGAACACGCGCGTTCGGGTGAACCTCTTCTCCCCCGGCCCGGTCCGCACGGGCATGCGCGCCCAGGCGATCCCCGGCGAGGACCCCAGCACGCTGCCCCACCCCGACGACATCGCCCCGCAAATCATCGCCCTGTGCCGGCCGGACTTCACCCAGCATGGCACGCTCATCGAGTGCGATCGGGACGCCCTCACCAAGGCCTAAAGCGCGGTCCAAAACGCGCTAAAACGCAGGTATCACGCGCATGTGCACACGCACTGCTATGCCGCGACACCCCCTACACATGTGCCCCGGCAGCCTTTAGATGCTACAGTGTAGTTGTTCGAACTCAATGGCCCCACGCCACCGTTCGAACACGCGGCACGCTAACGGGATGGGTCAGTCAAAAATGAGTCTGTACGCCAAGTATTTGCAGGAAATCGAAGACCGGCGCGCTCAAGGCTTGCACCCCAAACCCATCGACGGCGGCCCCCTCCTCGCCGAAATCATCGAGATCATCAAGGACCCGGCCGACGAGCACCGCAAAGACGCCCTCAACTACCTGATTTATAACTCCCTTCCCGGCACCACCGCCGCCGCCGAGGTTAAATCCGAGTTCCTGAAATCGATCATCCTCGGCCAAGTCGACGTCCCTGAAATCACCCACGATTTCGCCTTCGAGCTCCTCTCCCACATGAAGGGCGGCCACTCGGTCCGCGCCCTCATCGACCTCGCGCTCGGCGATGACAGCGCCACCGCCCAAAGCGCCGCCGACGTCCTCAAAACCCAGGTCTTCCTCTACGAAGCCGACACCGACCGCCTCGCCGAAGCCTTCAACGCCGGCAGCGAGATCGCCAAAAACATCCTGGAAAGCTACGCCGACGCCGAGTTCTTCACCAAACTCCCGGACGTCGAC
>CAKZYH010000484.1 GCA_937884725.1 uncultured Paracoccaceae bacterium | reverse complement strand
CAGCTCACCATCGACCTCATCATGGAAGACGACTGGGGCTCCGGCGCGCTCTACAACATCATCATCACCAACACGTCCAACGCCCCGGTCGAGAGCTGGCAAATGGCCATCGACCTGCCGTTCGAGATTGTCGAGCTGTGGTCCGCTGTCCTCGTGGACGACGTCGGTGAGCGCGTCACGATGGGCAACGCCGATTGGAACGGCACCATCGAACCTGGCGAAACTGCCGAATTCGGCTTCATTTCCAGCGAGGGCGGCGTCCCGTTGGCCACAGTCCTCGCCGGCGCCGATCTGGAGCTTGCCGTTCAGTAGCTGCCTTGCGACAAACGCCGGGCGCGGCTTGCAATCCCGCGCCGAACTAAAGGACTACACCCATGCGCCTCATCGTCTCCGTCGCGATCCTCGTCGTTATCATTGGCGTCGGCGCCTATACGACCGGCTGGTTCGGCACGCCCGAAACGCCCACCGAAAGCCAGTCGAACTAACCGGCGCGCCTGTGGTCGATAGCCCAACTCTGCGCAGCATCTGCGTCTACTGCGGCTCCTCTGACGGGGGCGACCCACGCTATGGTGAAGCCGCCGATGAGATGGGCCGCGCCATCGCCGAAGCTGGTCTGGGGCTGGTCTATGGCGGTGGCTCGCTCGGGCTCATGGGCCGCGTCGCCCACGCCGCCATGGCCGCCGGCGGGACAGTCACCGGCATCATCCCCGAGTTTTTGCACGAGCGCGAAGTGATGCTGCGCGAGGTGTCAGACCTTGTCGTCACCGACGACATGCACGAGCGCAAACGCATCATGTTCGAGCGCTCCGACGCTTTCATCGCCCTTCCCGGCGGCATCGGCACGCTGGAAGAGGTCATCGAGATGATGACCTGGTCCCAGCTCGGCCGTCACGACAAGCCCATCGCGCTCATCAACGTGGCCAACTTCTGGGACCCGCTCGACGACCTTTTGCGCCACATGCTGGCCGCAGGCTTCATCCGCAACGCCTCGGACGTGGAATACGACGTTTTGCCGAGCGTCGCCGACGCCATCCCCGCGCTCACCCGTCGCCACAGCGAACTCGCAGCGTCCCGCACCCCTCGCAAAACGCTGCTCGACCGACTCTAGCACAGTGCGCATTAAGAGCCGCGCCTAGCGCATTATCCGATCAGGTTGTTTCAACCTGATCGGATAATGCGCTAGGCCATCTCCCAAGTGGTCACCGCCTGACCCTCAGCGTCCTTGCCATCCTTGAGCACCACACCTTGGGCGGTGAGCTCATCTCGGATGGCATCGGCACGAGCAAAGTCGCGCGCTGCCCGCGCCGCCAGCCGCTCGGCCACCAGCGCATCGACGTCAATGGTCAGCTCGGCCGCACGCTCACCGCGGCGCGCCGCAATCCCGCGGCCAGCGCGGGCAAGATCAAACCCCATCAACGCAGCACTTGCGCCAAACGACGCCGCACCGTTCCGGTAGAGCTCGCCGAGCCGCGTCAGCGCCGCCGGCGTGTTGAGGTCATCAGCCAACGCATCAAGCACGCCGTCATCAGGCACAGGATCGCTGCCCGGATCGGCGGCGGCCCAATCCTCCATCCGCTTTTCTGATTCCTGGATCCTCGCCTCAGTCCAATCGAGCGGCTGACGGTAGTGCGTGGACAGCATCGCAAGGCGCAAAACATCGCCAGGCGCGCGGGCAAGCGCATCACCGATGGTGATGAAATTGCCCTCGGACTTCGACATCTTGCGCCCTTCCACCTGAAGGAAGCCGTTGTGCATCCAAGTGTGGGCGATCTCGTCAACGCCCAAGGCAGCGCACGACTGCGCACGCTCATTCTCATGGTGCGGAAACGCCAGATCGATCCCGCCGCCGTGAATGTCGAACGTCTCGCCCAAATGCTTGTGCGACATGGCCGAGCACTCAATGTGCCACCCAGGCCGTCCCGGCGTCTCGATCCCGGCCGGGCTGTCCCACGCCGGCTGGCCTTCCCCCGACGGCTTCCACAGCACGAAATCCATCGGTGTGCGCTTGTATGGCGCAACCTCCACCCGCGCGCCGGCAATCATTTCGTCGAGCGACCGGCCAGACAACGAGCCATAGGCTTCGTGTGCGTCCACATCGAACAGCACGTGTTCCTCGGCGACATAGGCGGTGCCGAGCTCCACCAGCCGCTCGATCATGACGCGCATTTCTTCGATATAATGCGTCGCCCGCGGCTCGACGGAGGGGCGCAAAAGTCCCAACGCGTCCCCGTCCTGATGGAACAGCTCAATGGTCTCGGCCGTCAGCTCATCAATGGCGATCCCCCGCACCGAGGCGCGCTCATTAATCTTGTCATCCACGTCTGTGATGTTGCGCACGTAAGTGACGTGGTTCTCGCCAAACTTATGGCGTAACAGGCGAAATACGACATCGAACACGATCAGCGGACGAGCGTTGCCGATGTGGGCACGGTCGTAAACGGTCGGACCACACACATACATGCGCACGTTCGTCGGATCGATCGGCGCAAACGCTGTCTTGTGACGCGTCTTTGTGTTGTGAAATACGAGCTGATGCATGGTTTGCCCCTAGCGCAGCGCTGGCGATGTATCAATCCTGATATGATCGCGACAACTTTAGCGGCTTTCTCAGTTGAATTTACACGGCCGTCGGGTAAACCGGCGGCATGTTTAAGCAATGCGTCGGCGGCGCGCTCGCCACCCTCACTCTGATTGTCCTCCTGTTTGGCCCGCTCGCCGCGGCCATCCACGCAGCCGACGACGTGCCGCGCACAGGGGTCAACTGCCTGGAGCCAGTGGCGCAACAGACGATGGCTTGCGAAAACGGCTAAACCACGACTGCCGCCGATAAGCGTGCAGGACCATCCGGCAACCGCGCCGGAGCGTTAAAAGCCATCATCCTCACGGTTCGCGCGGATCATCACCCAAATGCCGTGCACCAGCCCTGGGACATATCCCAGCAGCGTCAGCAAAAGATTGATCCAAAACTGAAGCCCAAGCCCGACGATCAGGAACACGCCGAGCGGCGGGATAAAGATCGTAATGATGATCCTGATGATGTCAGCCATGCCTGCCTCCGCTTGGTGAAAAACGCAGACACAGCCTCGTCGTTTCACTCACGCACGCCCCGACTCTAGCGCATCATCCGACCTGATTGCATCGCGCTGTGCGAAGAGCTGATGCGCCAGTGACGAGGGCGTGGCCCTGCGCCTAATCCGATCAGATTGATCCAATCTGATCGGATCGCGGGCTAGCGAACGCCGCGCATCATACGAACATCAAGATCACGGATCTTCTTGCGCAGCGTGTTGCGATTCACGCCGAGCAGCTCGGCGGCCTTGATCTGGTTGCCGCGGGTTGCGGCAAGCGCAGCGCTCACCAACGGATACTCCACCTCACGGATGATCCGATGATAAAGCCCGGGCGGCGGCAGACCATTGCCAAACTCGGCGAAATAATCCGCCAAGTGCCGCTCCACCGCCTCCTGCAGCGACTCGTTCGCCGGCGGCCCGTCGGACATCGCCAGCTGCGGCGCCGGCCCATCATCCAGCTCATGCTCCACATGCGCCGCGGTGATCACATCTTCGGGATAAAGCGCAGCCAGCCGTCGGATTAGGTTCTCCAGCTCCCGCACATTGCCCGGCCAGCGATGCGCCTGAAGCGCCGCGCCTGCCTCAGCGTCAAGCCGCTTGGCCGGCAGTCCCTCCGCCTCGCACGCAGCAAAGAAATGCCGCGCCAGATCGGTGATGTCCTCGCGCCGCTCCCGCAAGGGTGGCAGCCGCAACGGCACAACGTTCAGCCGGAAGTAAAGGTCCTCGCGGAACAGCCCCTGCCCAATCCACTGGCGCAAATCACGGTTCGTGGCCGCCACAATGCGCACATTGGTTCGGATTGAGGTCCGCCCGCCAACGGTGGTGTACTCGCCCTCCTGCAACACGCGCAAAAGCCGCGTCTGCGCCTCCATCGGCATATCGCCAATCTCGTCGAGGAAGAGCGTGCCGCCTTCAGCCTGCTCAAACCGGCCCGCATGGCGCGAACTTGCCCCCGTAAAGGCCCCCTTCTCGTAGCCGAACAGCTCCGCCTCGATGAGGTCCTTCGGGATTGCCGCCATGTTGATGGCCACAAACGGCCCCTTCCGCCGCTTGCCGTAGTCGTGCAGCGCGCGGGCCACCAACTCCTTGCCCGTTCCCGATTCGCCATGGATCAGCACCGTCAGATCGGTCTGCATCAGCCGGGCGAGAACGCGATAAATCTCCTGCATCGCGGCGGAGCGGCCCACCAGCGGCATCGGCTCACCAGGCTCGCCGGCGCGCTCCAAAGGCTTGCCCTGCGGCTCCGACAGCGCACGCCCCACAACGCTAATGAGCTCCTTCAGGTCGAAGGGCTTGGGCATGTACTCGTACGCGCCACGCTCAGAGGCACGGATCGCGGTCATGAACGTGTTCTGCGCGCTGATCACCACCACCGGCATGTCCGGCCGGCGCTTCTTCACCCGCGGGAGCAGATCGAACGCGGTCTCGTCCGGCATGATCACGTCGGTGATCACCAAATCGCCCTCGCCCTGCTCGATCCAATTCCACAAGGTCGCCGCGTTGGAGGTGCACCGCACCTCATAGCCAGCGCGCGACAGCGCCTGATTGAGTACGGTGCGGATGGCGCCATCGTCATCGGCGACCAAAACAGTGCTCTTCACCCGTCACCCTCCATACTGCCCCGTGCCTCCTCAACGCCGTGGTAGGCCGGCATCAAAATGCGCACGGTCGTGCCACCGCTGGACTCGATCTCAACCACCCCGCCGTGGTCGCCGACAATTTTAGCCACGAGTGCAAGTCCGAGGCCTGACCCGTTTGTCTTGGTCGTCACAAACGGCTCAAACATGTGCGGGCGAAGGTCTTCCGGAACGCCGGGGCCGTTGTCCTTCACGCAAAACTCCAGCGCCAGCGAGATTTTTTCCGGGCTTCCCGGCGCCGTCACCCGCATCCCCGGCCGATACGCCGTCGTCAGCGCAATCTGCCCACCCGCCGGCACAGCCTCTGCCGCGTTTTTCACCAGATTCAAGAAAACCTGCACAAGCTGGTCGCGGTTGGCGTTCACCGGCGGAAGCGACGGATCATACTGCTTGGTGATGGTGGCGTGCCGCGCAACCCCGGTTTCGGCAAGCTGAGCCACGTGATCCAAAACATCGTGGATGTTGACCGGCGAGCGCTGCACCGGGCGCATGTCGCCAAACACTTCCATCCGGTCGACAAGCTTCACAATCCGATCAGTCTCGGCCGTGATCAGCCGGGCTAGCGCCCGGTCATCCTCGCTGAGCGCCGGCTCAATGAGCTGCGCTGCGCCCCGGATGCCCGACAACGGGTTGCGGATCTCATGGGCCAGCATGGCCGCAAGCCCCGTCACCGACCGCGCAGCGGTGCGCGAGGTCAGCACCCGATCGATCTTCTCCGCCATCGAAGGCCGATCGAGCGTCAGGATCACAACGCTAGGATCCTCCGGCAGCGGAACGGCGTGAATATCGACGATCAACCCCCGCCCCACCTTGGGCGAGGACAAATCAACCCTGTACTCCACCATTGACGAGTTGGCCGCGCGAACCTTGGCCGGAAGCTCCAGCAGCGGCGATCCGAACGGGACGAACGCCGATAGCGGCCGTTTGCGCAGCACGCTGAGACTGGCGGAGAAAAACGCCTGCGCCGCATCGTTTGCAGCAATCACGGCATCGTCGCCATCCAGCACCACCACAGCGTGGGGCAGCGCGTTGACGATGGCGGCCGACGTAACCCGTCGGCTTTGCTGCGGAACCGATGCGCTCATGCGGCGTACTGTTGAGGCGCGTCGGCCGATGCAAACGCTGCGCGCAGCGCC
>CAKZYH010000483.1 GCA_937884725.1 uncultured Paracoccaceae bacterium | reverse complement strand
ATGAACCTCACCGAGCCGCAGTCGGGGTCTGATCTGGGCGATCTGAAAACCCGGGCTGAGCCACAGGATGATGGCACCTACAAGATCTTCGGGCAGAAGATTTATATCACCTACGGCGAGCATGATCTGACCGAAAACATCATCCACCTGGTGCTGGCGCGGCTGCCGGATGCGCCGGAGGGGACGCGCGGGATCTCGCTGTTCCTGGTGCCGAAGTTCATGGTGAACGAGGACGGCTCGCTGGGGGCGCGCAACGACGTTGAGTGCGTTGGGCTTGAGGGTAAGCTTGGCATTCACGCCTCGCCCACCTGCACGATGGCCTATGGCGCAAAGGGTGAGGGGGCGGTTGGCTACCTGGTGGGGGCGCCCAACAAGGGCCTGTCCGCCATGTTCACGATGATGAACAATGCGCGCGTTCAGGTCGGTATGCAGGGGGCGGCGGTTGCGGAGCGTTCGCTGCAGCACGCGCTTGCCTACGCCAATGAGCGCCGGCAGGGGCGGGCGAAGGGTGAGACCGGCATGGTGCCGATCATTTCCCACCCTGACGTGAAGCGCATGCTGGTGACGATGAAGTCGATGACCCAGGCTGCGCGGGCGATTTGTTATGCGTGTGCGGTGGCCATCGACCGGGGACGGCCGGGGCGCGAGGACAGTGCATTCTGGCAGGCGCGGGCTGATCTTTTGACGCCGATTGCCAAGGCATTTTCGTCCGACATTGGCGTTGAGGTGGCCTCCATCGGCGTGCAGGTGCACGGCGGGATGGGCTTTGTGGAGGAGACCGGCGCGGCGCAGCACTATCGCGATGCGCGGATTTTCCCGATTTATGAGGGCACTAACGGCATTCAGGCGATGGACCTGGTGCGCCGCAAGATTACCGCTGGCGATGGCGAGGTGCTGGCGGCCTATCTTGCTGAGCTGCGGGAGATCGCTGAGGCGGCCCGGGGTGCGAACCAGCTGCGGCTTGGCACGCTGGCGGGTCAGCTCGACAGCGCCATTGATGCCATCGAGGCGACCGCGCAGGCGATGCGCCATGCGATGGCGAACGGCGACACCGACACCGCGATGGCTGGCGCGACGCCGTTTTTGCGCGCCATGGGCGTGACGGCGGGCGGGGCGTATCTGGCGAAAGCTGCGCTGAAGTCGGCCAACGGGCGAGCCGAGGCGCGGGCGGCGCTGGCGCGGTTCTTTGGCGATGCATTTGTGGTGGCTGTGCCGCCGCTCGCGAAGAGTGCCGTCGATGGGGCTGCCGACATTCTGGCGCTGACGCCTGACGCGTTGGCGGCGTAGCATCGGGGCGGCCGTCGCAGACTATGACTGAGACTTTGCGGCGGCCCGATGCCGTTCTGTTCGATCTCGACGGGACGCTTATCGACAGCGAGCTGTTTGCCATCGAGAGCTGGGAGATGACATCGGCCCGGGAAGGGGTGGCCATTCCGCGCGCCGTGTTTGAGGCGATGGTGGGCACGGATCGGCAGGGGTGCATCGACCGGCTGGCGGCAGTTATCGATGACGATACTGTGCGGCAAAGGGTGATGAACGCTTGCGACGCGGTGCACTACGAGCGGCTGTCATCCAATGTGTTGCCGCTGAAAGCGGGCGCGGTTGCGGCGCTCGATTGGCTGGATGCGGCAGGTATTCCCTATGCGCTGGTGACGTCATCGTCGCGCCGTGAGGTTGATCTGAAGCTGGAGCCGGACCTTTTGCGGCGGTTCCAGGTCGTGGTGAGCCGCAATGACGTGTCGCGGCCGAAGCCTGATCCTGAGCCCTACCTTTTGGCGGCGAGGCTCATGGGCGTTGCGCCGGAACGTTGTCTGGCGCTGGAGGACTCGGCGCCGGGAGCGACCTCAGCGTTTCGTGCCGGCGTTCCAGTTGTGGTGATCATTGATATTCATCCGCCCATGCTTGGGCGAGATGTGCATCCGCGGATGACGGTGCGGTCGTTGGCTGAGGCTTGGCCGGCGCTGTTTGGCGCCAGCCTGGAGCTTCCTGCGTAAGCTACCTTTTGTGAAACATGCCGAGCTGGCCGTATTTTTCGGCGAGCAGGTAGTAGAAGGTCACGCGCGATTTTGAGCGTGCGGCCTGCATTCTTTCGCAGACTTCCATGACAGCGTGATCGAGGTCGGTGTCGGGCTCGGCGCGGGCGAGTTTCTTCTTCAAAAAGCTGTCGCGCACGCGGTTGCGCTCTGATTCATCGCTGCACGACACCATCGATGCATCGCGGGATCGGAGCGCGATGCCGCAATGCTTGACGATGCCGTCGACCGCCGCCTCGTCGACTGTGTCAGTGTATTTCGCTACGTCTTCTTTATAGTCCATCGCCGCACCCTCCGCGCTCTGTGGGCCCAAGCTTCTTCTGAAGCTGTTCGGAGAACACGGTACGGAAGGTTTGCGCTGGGTGGGAGCGGGCTGAATGACTTTATTTCGATTTTCGGCGCTGATCGTTGCGGTATTGGCCGTTGTGGCGGGCTTGGCTTTTGTGTTTTGGCCTGAGGCCGAGAGGTCGGGTGAGCTGCGTGTTACTGCAGGTGGACCGACCGGGACCTACCACGCGTTTGCGAGCGCGATGGCTGAGACTATCAAGACGGCCGAGGTGGGCTCGCTCACGGTGATGGCGTCGAACGGTGCCAACGAGAATGCGGCGCGGCTTGCGGCGGGTGAAGCGGACGTGGGGCTGATCCAAGCCGATACCGCGCTGGGGCCAGAGGCGAGCATCATTGCGCGCACTTTTCCGGAGGCGTTTCACCTAGTGGTGCGGGACGACGCCGGCATTGAAAGTGTCAACGATTTGCGCGGCAAACGCGTTGGCGTTCCGGGTCTTGGGTCCGGGTCGTTCGGTTTGTTTAAGCTCTTGCTGCGCCACTATGAGATCTCGCCCGAGGCTCTGACGCTGGTGGAAGGCGGGCTGTCTGACCATGCCGCGCGCATCGAGAACGGCGACATCGATGCGTTTTTCATGGTGATCGCGCTGGGCAATCCGGCGATCGAGCGGGTGGTTGAGGAGACCGATACGCTGCTGTTGCCCATCGAGCAGGCGGAGGCGATGGCGCTGTTCGACCCGGCATTTGAGGCGGGGACTGTGCCGGTGGGGACCTATTCGGGCGAGCGGCCTGTGCCGGCGGCGCCCATCCCTGTGGTCACGGTGTCGAGCCTTGTTGCGGTGCGTAACGATCTTCCCCCGCAGACGGTGGAGGGGCTGACGCGCGCGCTGTTTGAAAACCGTCAAGCGATGGTGAGGCTGTTGCCCCAGGCGGCGTTTATCGCGGCTCCGACTGAGGAGCAGCGCCGGACCTTTAGCGTCCATCCCGGCGCCGATCAGTACTACAACCAGGATAACCCGCATTTCATCGTTGAGTATGCTGAGCCGCTGGCGCTTGGGGTGACGGCGTTTGCGCTGCTGATGTCGGCGGCGTGGCAGGGGCGCGTCTGGCTGTCGGGGGCGCGGAAGAACCGGGCCGACCACTATAACCTGGAGATCATTGCGCTCACGGCGCGGGTGGAGGAGGCGTCCACAGACGAAGAATTTGCGGCCATCCGCCGTGAGCTGTTCTCGATTTTTGAGCGGGCCATCGTCGATCTCGACAACGACCGGATTGAAGAAAAGTCGCTGCTATCGTTCTCGTTTGCATGGCAGGCGGCGGCGACGACGCTCAACCACCGCCAGCTTTTGCACAAAGTCGACGGGGTGCGGGCGGCCGGTCCAGTCGATGCTTAGTCTCTTGCGCTAAGCGCCGCGATGTCGGGCGTTGGCCGCGCGCTGGCCGGGTTTTGCGCAAGTACGGCTTCGACCGCCGCGGCCACTGCCATCACGCGGTTATCGGCGCCCGGTGGGCCGATGATTTGGATGCCGAATGGGAGGCCGTTGGCGTCGGTGCCGCACGGGACGGCGGCCGAGCAGCACAGCGCGAGCGTTGGCATGTAGGAGATCGCGAGCCAGCGCATGTAAGTGGGCATGGCTTCGCCGTCGATCTCCTCGACAAAGAGCTGGCTGTGCGGGAAGGGCGAGACTGAGGCGGCGGGCGCGATGAGGACATCGAAGTCCTCGAAAAAGCGCAAAACGCGGCGATGCAGGAGGCCCTGTTCCTTGTGCGCCCATCCGACGTCTGCGGCGCTGTAGGTCATGCCGCGCTCGCAGTTGTCGATGACGTTGCGGTCGAGGAGGTCGCGGTGTTTGGCGACGCGCTCGGCGTGGGCGGCGAGGAAGGAGACGCCGCGGGTGATCTCGAAGACGTCGTGGATGGGGCCGAAGTCGGGTTCGGCCCATGCCGCTTTGCCGGCGAGGCTTTCCACCTGGCCCATGCGTTCGTGGAACAGGGTGCGGATCGCCTTGGCCACGGGGGCGGCGCCAAGGTCTTCGCTGAAGGCGATGCGCAGTGCGCTGATGTCGGCGGCGCGAAGCGGGGCGATGACGGTGTCGGGGGAGGAGAAGGCGGCGTCGGGCTCGTGGACGGCCATGGCGGTGAGGAGGAGGTGCAGGTCGGCAACGGTGCGGGCCATGGGGCCGTTGACGCCCCACGGGGAGCAGGGGGCGCCTTCGCTGAGCGGGCACACGCCGAGCGAGGGGCGAAAGCCGGCGATACCGCAAAACGCGGCCGGTGTGCGCAGCGAGCCGCCATAGTCGGAGCCGGTGGAGAGCGGCGTCATGCCTGTGGCAAGGGCGGCGGCCGAGCCCCCCGAGGAACCGGCGGACGTGAGGTGGGGGCCGAACGGGTTGCCGGTGGCGCCGAAGACGCGGTTGACGGTGTTCGCGCCGGCGCCGAACTCCGGGAGGTTGGTTTTTTGGAAGACCACCGCGCCGGCGGCTTTGAGGGCGATGACGCTGGGGTCGTCCGCGTCCGGGATGTGGTTTTCGTAAAGCAGCGAGCCGAAGGTGGTGCGCAGGCCCTTCACGGCGCGGTTGTCTTTGATGGCGACGGGGATGCCGTGGAGGGCGCCGAGCGGCTCGCCCGCCATCACCGCGCGCTCGGCGGCGCGGGCTGCTTCCCGGCCCATGTCGATGTCCATGGAGACAACGGCGTTAAGGGCCGGGTTCGTCTGTTCGGTCCGCGCAACGCAGGCGTCGAATAGCTCTGTGGGCGACAGTTCTTTGCGGCCGATGAGGTCGCGGGCCTCGACGGCGGACAGGTCTTCGGGGTTGCTCATATCGCCTCCAGTGGTCGGAGGGATCATGGCCGCTGTTGCGTCGCGGGGTAAAGCTTGGGTCTGACGGCGCAGCGGCGGTATGGGGCAGCCGCGCTGTCGGTGCGGTTGGCGTTAGACGAAGCTATCGATGTCGAGATCGATCTCGGGGGTAGGCGCCTCAATATTGATTTTTTCGATGTTGACGATCCGCAGGTTGAGTGAGCTGATGTAGAAGTCCTCGCCGCTTTCAAAGTCTTCTAGCTCTGCTTCCAGAGCGTTTTTCTGTTCTTCCGTGTCGACCTGGATGATCAGCCGGTCTCTGTCGCCGGTTCCGCCGTCGTAGAAATCGTAAGCGCCTTTGGTGTTCTCGTTGAAAATGAAGAGGTCGTTGCTGCTTTCCCCGAAGAAATTGTCGCTGCCGAAGGCGCCTGTGAAGGTGTCTTTGCCACTGCCGCCGTAGGCATTGCCGCCGCCGCCGAGAACGAAGGAGTCTCGCCCGCTGCCGCCCTCGACGCGGTTGACCCAAGCACCGCCAATTTCGCTGAAGAAATTGTCGTTCCCGCTGCCGAGCGTGACGAAGCCGGCGCCATTGACGTTGACCTGGTCTGAGCCGCTGCTCGCACTCAGGGTGTTGACGTAGCCGGAGCTTGAGAAGAAATCGCGACCGCCGCCAAGGTCGACTGTGTTGGCGCCGCCGACGAAGATGTTGTCGTTTCCGAGACCGGCATCGATGCTGTTGACGTAGCCGGTGCTCTCAAAGAAGTCGTTGCCGCGGCCAAGATCGACGGTGTTGGCGCTGCCGACGGTGATGTCGTCGCTGCCTTTGCCGGCATCGATGTTGTTAACATAGCCGGTGCTTTCGACTTTATCGTCGCCACCAGCAAGGTCCAGGCTGCCAACGTTGACGCCATCGGCGACAAACACGCCTTCTGTCCCGTTGCCGCCGATGAGCTCTTTCAGATAACCGTCGAGGTTGATCCGGCCGCCGTCACTTTTCTTATCGATCTCGATGGTGCCAGCGCCGTTGGACCCAATAGAGATCGCAAAGCTGCCTTTTCCGGAGGTGATCGTCTCGACGTAGCCCCCTTCGGGCCGCAACCCGCCTCCGGTGGAATCGAAGATGTTGGTGCCGTCGCCAAGGTCGACACTTCCGGTGCCGGCCCCGAACGACAAGAAGACCGAGTCGTTGAAGTCACCCATCAGCACGGTTTCGATCCATGCGTTGATATTCAGGACGTCGTTGCCGCCCTGGGTGAGGTCAACAGTTCTGGCGCCGCCGTTGATTGTAACGGTGTCGTCTTCGGGGGTTCCCTCCACGAGGTCGACCCAGAATTCTTCGATGATCACTGCCATTTCGTCCCTCCAAATCTGTCTGATTGCTTGGACCGTCTACGGACCGATAAGGAGCGGCGACGATTTCTGCTTCCACTTATTGGATCGACCAAGGGTGTGCCATCGCCGATCATGCTGGCGGGATCAAACTGTGATCCCGGGTTACATGTTTAACGTTTTGTTTATGCTCAATTGTGGCGATTTTGTGAGTGCTGCCTCAATTGAGGGCAGTGCATGCCAGGATTGAATAAATCGTGGTTAACGCATCTCGGGTATCAATTTGGGCAGCGCGTCTGTCGATTACCGACATTGCGCGCTATCTGACAATTTGCTGCCCGCTGCAACCGGGCGCGTCTGCATTCAAATCTGAGGTTGTCTCGATGACTACCGCGCCCACCGGCCGCCGCGCGTTGCGCAACGTCGCGATCATTGCCCACGTCGATCATGGCAAGACGACGCTGATCGATGTCCTGTTGAAACAGTCCGGCGCGTTTCGGGACAATCAGCGCGTGGCTGAGCGCGCGATGGATTCCAACGATCTGGAGAAAGAGCGCGGGATTACGATCCTTGCCAAGGTGACGTCGGTGGAGTGGGAGAGCGAGGCGACGGCGCCGACGCGCATCAACATCGTCGACACGCCGGGCCACGCCGACTTTGGCGGCGAGGTGGAGCGCATCCTCAACATGGTGGATGGCGCTGTGCTGCTGGTGGACGCTGCTGAAGGGCCGATGCCGCAGACAAAGTTCGTCCTCGGAAAGGCGCTCAAGATGGGGCTGAAGCCGATCGTTGCCATCAACAAGATCGACAAGCCGGAAGAGCGCCACGAGGAAGTGGTCGACGAGGTGTTTGAGCTGTTCGATGCGCTGGGCGCGAGCGATGAGCAGCTCGATTTCCACGTGGTCTATGGCTCGGCCAAGAACGGGTGGATGGCGCTCGATCCCGCCGAGCCCAACGACACGATGGCGCCGCTGCTCGACCTCATTGTGAGCCATGTGCCGGAGCCTTCGGTGGAGGAGGGCGAGTTTGCGATGCTCGCGACCACCATTGAGGCCGACAACTTCTTGGGCCGGATTCTGACAGGGCGCATCACGTCGGGCACGGTCGCGCCGAACCAGACGGTTAAGGCGCTGTCGCGCGATGGGGCGTTGGTCGAGCAGGGGCGCGTGTCAAAGGTGCTTGCGTTCCGCGGGCTGGAGCGCACGCCCATCGAGGAGGGGCGCGCCGGAGACATCGTGGCGATTTCCGGGCTGCAGAAGGCGACTGTGGCGGACACTTTGGTGGCGCCGTCGGTGTCGGAGCCAATCCCGGCACAGCCCATTGATCCGCCGACGCTCTCGATGACGTTCCGCGTGAATGACAGCCCGCTTGCCGGGACCGAGGGCGACAAGGTGCAGTCCCGGGTCATTCGCGCGCGGCTGATGCGCGAGGCTGAGGGCAATGTGGCGCTCAAGGTGGAGGACACTGAGAGCGGCGAAGCCTTTGTCGTGTCGGGCCGCGGTGAGCTTCAGCTTGGCATTTTGATCGAGACCATGCGCCGGGAAGGCTTTGAGATTGGTGTCTCGCGGCCGCAGGTGGTGATGCAACAGGACGGTGGGCGGCTTTTGGAGCCCGTCGAGGAAGTCATCATCGATGTGGATGATGAGCACACCGGCGCGGTGATCCAAAAGCTGTCGGAGCGCAAGGCGGACCTTATCGAGATGATCCCGTCGGGGGCGGGGCGCACGCGGGTGATTTTGCATGCGCCGACGCGCGGGCTGATTGGCTATCAGGGCGAGCTTTTGTCCGACACGCGGGGCACGGGCATCCTGAACCGCGTGTTTCATGACTATGTGCCCCACAAGGGGCCGATCCCGGTGCGCCACACGGGTGTGCTGATTTCCAATGGTGATGGGGAATCGGCGGCCTATGCGCTGTTCAACCTTGAGGATCGCGGGCCGATGTTCATCGATCCGGCCACCAAGGTCTATCGTGGGATGATCGTGGGTGAGCACACCCGGGGCAACGACCTTGAGGTGAATGTGCTGAAGGGCAAGCAGCTCACCAACGTGCGCGCATCGGGCAAGGACGAGGCGGTGAAGCTGACGCCGCCGGTGCGCATGGGGCTGGAGCGGGCGCTGTCGTACATCAACGACATGGAGCTTGTGGAGGTGACGCCGAAGAACATTCGGCTGCGCAAGATGCACCT
>CAKZYH010000482.1 GCA_937884725.1 uncultured Paracoccaceae bacterium | reverse complement strand
TCGAGGAGCGCAAGGAACTCGGCTTCCGCGTCATGCTCTTCCTCGCGGTGATGACGGTTTTGGTCTACCTGACGAAGCGCAAAATCTGGCGGAATGTGGAGCACTAAGCGCTCAGACGATCTGCCAACGCGAAAAACCCGCGCACCGCGCGGGTTTTTTTATGGATAATTTCATAGGGAACGCGCACAACTGCCACGACCGTTCGGTCAGATGGACAGACGCTGCACACACATCCTGGGCAAATCCTATGGCATGGAAGGATCAGACCGCGAACGGCGTCCTGTTTCTCGTGGTCGGCCCCAGCGGCGTCGGCAAGGACACGCTGATCGATGTCGCCGCCGAACAGCTCGCACCAACGGGACATTTCCACTTCGCCCAGCGAACAATTACCCGACCCGCTTCCGCCGGCGGAGAGGCCCACGAGCCAGTCGACGCAGCCACCTTCGACGCGTTGATCGGAGCAGGCGCATTTGCGGTCCACTGGCGCGCCCACGACACCGCCTACGGCATCCGGTGGACCGCGCTCGAGCCTCTTCGCCAAAGCGTCAATGTGGTTGTGAACGCATCGCGCACCGCCATAGACCGCTTCTCGGCTGTCGCGGCGCACACTACGGTCATCTCCATCACCGCACCGCCTGATTTGGTTCACGCCCGCCTCGCCGAGCGGGGCCGGGAAGATGCCGACAGCATCGCCGCCCGCCTGGCACGGCGCGTCGAATACCGCGCCGACGTCCCCGTCATCGAGATCGTCAACGATAGCACGCCGGAAAATGGCGGTTGCCGGATGGTCGAAGCGCTCAGGACAGCCGTCCGCCCGTACTCGGTGCAGTGCGCAGAGACTTAGGCGGCTCAGCGCGCGTCAGCCGCGAAACAGTCCCACCAGCACCAACGACAGCATGAAGTCGACGCCTACAAGGCCGATCGCCAGCGCTGGCGTCACCTGCAAGCCAATGCGCACGATGAGATAGTGGAAGCGCAGCACAATCCCCAGCGCGATCAGCGTCAGCAGTGCCCCGCCCTCTTCCGGCACCCATCCCGCGCCCTGGAGCATGAACGGTACCAGTGTGATCGCCGCAGCAATGGGCGCGGCCCAGTTGCGCGCCACCACGTAGGTCACATAGTTCCGCGACACCCCGAGCGGTTTCGCCGCCGCCGCCAAGCATGCCGGAAACAGCACCCAGTCCAGCGCCAACAGCGGCAGACTCTCCCGCACGGCCGATCCAAACGGCGTTCCCCCACTGGTGCGCGATACGGCATAGAGCGTCAAAATGTGGATCGGAATGATCAAAAAGATGACGGCAAACGACCGCCAAAACCCGTCCACGGTCCGGTCCAAATAGGCCAAACCCGCATCGCGCCCGCGGAACAGGAGGGCAGCGCCGCTCAGCGAGCGGGTGATTTCGCCGGTCGTGGTCATCACCCCTTCGTATCAGTCCGAGGCAACTTTGCACGCACGCAAATGGTTACCTGCGTCACACCGCCATAAAACGATCAATAATCGCGCGGTAGCACCGCGTGAGCCGCTCCAGCTCGGCGACCGGCACCCGCTCGTCCACCTGGTGCAAAAGATCCCCGACGCCGCCAAACTCCACCACAGGGCAGTAGTTCTTGATAAAGCGCGCGTCCGATGTTCCGCCCCCCGTGTTCGCGTCCGGCCTGACCCCGGTTACCTCGGAAACCGCCTCCATCACAGCATCGCGCAGGTGAGGATCGTCGGTCAGAAAACAATCGTTTGCCGGCTCAAACACGATCTCCACCGCACCGCGCGCCGATGCTCCAGCCACGCGGGACGATAGTTCCGCGCGAAGCCGCTCTGCGGTCCACAGATCGTTAAAGCGCACGTTGAAGCGTATCGTGACCTTGGCCGGAATGACGTTCCAAGCCGCATTCCCCACGTCGATGGACACAATCTCTAAGTTGGTCGGCAAAAACGAGGCCGACCCTTCATCGAGCGGCGCCAGCAACGCTTGCCCCACGCTGAGAGCGGTCGGCACAGGGTTCAGCGCCCGGTGCTGGTAGGCCACATGTCCCTGCTTGCCGCTCACGATGACGGTCGCGCTCAGCGAGCCGCGCCGCCCCACCTTCACGGTATCGCCCAGTTGGCTGACGCTGGTCGGCTCACCCACCACGCAGCCATCTAGGGGAACACGCTCGTGGATGGAGGCCACCAGCGGCTTAGTCCCGTGCTTCGCGGGCCCTTCTTCGTCACCGGTGATAATCAGGCTGACGGTTCCACGCGTCGCATCCCGCGTCCAATCCATCGCCGCGCAGGCCATGGCTGCCACGCCGCCCTTCATGTCCTGCGCGCCGCGCCCGTGGAGCACGCCGTCGGCGATCCGCGCCTCGAACGGCGGCACACACCAGGCGCTGTCATCCCCCGGCGGCACAACGTCCACATGGCCCGCGAGCCCAAGGTGTGGTCCATCCCCGGCTTTAAAGAACGCAAACAGGTTCTCGACCGCCTCGCGGGCCGGCCCGAACGTGTGCCGCTCGACGGTAAAGCCCGCGTCACCAAGCGCACGCGCTAAGGCGTCAAAGGCGTGTGCCGGGGCAGGCGTAACGCTTGGGACGGCAATCAGCTCGCGGGCAAGGGCAACCGCCGGATGGAGCTCAGCCACGGGCGTTGGCGGACTGCCCAAACGCGTTCGGCCCCGGCTGACCCGGAATAAGGCCGATGATGATGAAAGCGAGCACCCCCACAAACGGAATTCCGTTCACGGCCGCGAGCCACCCCGTCAGCCCCCGATCGTGCAGACGCTTCACGCACAGCGCAATCTGCGTCCAAAACACGGCGGTTATCACCACCGGCATTATCGGCGAAAACTCAACAACTCCGGTCGCTTCGTTCACCTCGGGCATCAGGAAAAGGCCGGCGGCAAAGAAGCTAAAAAAGTTGCCCAGCCAAAAGACTTCGCGATTGATCCGGCCATCCAGGGCAAACAATGCCCACAGAACGTTCGGTTCCCTACCCATCAGTCACGCAACAATTCGTTGATCGACGTCTTGGACCGCGTGCGCTCGTCCACCCGCTTCACAATGATCGCGGCGGCCAGATGAACACCGCCGTCAGACGGCACAGAGCCCGGCACCACCACCGAATAGGGCGGCACATATCCGCGATACGTCTCGCCCGTGCTGCGGTCGATGATCTTGGTCGATGCGCCCAGGAACACTCCCATGGACAGCACCGATCCGGTCCCGACCCGCACACCCTCGGCGACTTCGGACCGTGCACCGATGAAGCAATTGTCCTCAATCACCACCGGGGCGGCTTGGAGCGGCTCCAACACCCCGCCAATGCCAGCGCCGCCGGAGATGTGGCAGTTCTTGCCGATCTGCGCGCAGGAGCCGACGGTGGCCCACGTGTCCACCATGGTCCCCTCGTCGACGTAGGCGCCAAGGTTCACAAAGGACGGCATCAGCACCACGCCGGGCGCGATGTAGGCAGACTTGCGCACTACCGCGGACGGCACCGCACGAAAGCCCGCAGCCTCAAACTCCGGCGCGTCCCAGTTGTCGAACTTCGACGGGACCTTGTCCCACCACGCCGCGTTGCCAGGGCCGCCCTCGATCACCTCCATGGCGTTGAGGCGGAAAGACAGGAGGACAGCCTTCTTCAGCCATTCATTGACCTGCCAGCCATCCGCAGTGGGCTCGGCCACGCGCAACACGCCCCGGTCGAGCAGCCCCAGCGCCTTCTCCACCGCATCACGCACTTTGCCGGTCGTGCGTACGGTCACAGACGAACGCTCTTCAAAGGCGGCGTCTATGGTGGCGGCGAGGCGGTCGCGCTCGGAGGGTGCAAAGTCCATGGTGCAGCTTTCAACGTCGTGTCACCAGGGAAGTAGCTTCGCACCCTCTCCCTTTCCAGGGGCGGGACGGACAAAGACGCTTAGCGCGCGGCCACCAATTGCGCCACGAACGCTGCCAGATCGTCGGTCACATACTC
>CAKZYH010000481.1 GCA_937884725.1 uncultured Paracoccaceae bacterium | reverse complement strand
ATTACACGTGCGCCGTTCCACCAATGGCTCGATCTCAAGGTCACCGACATCGGCGACGGTGAGATCACCGTCACGTCCACCTGGCGCGAAGAATTCGTCGTGAACCCGGAGGGCCGTTACACTCACGGCGGCATCCTGGCGACACTCATCGACGTGATCGCGGACTACGCAATCGCTGCGAAGGCCGGCAAACCTGTCCCCACCATCGACATGCGCGTCGACTACCACCGCGCCGCGATGCCAGGGGATCTTACGATCAAAGGCAAGATCGTCAGGCTTGGCGGTCAATTCTCCACCGCCGAGGCTGAGGTCTTTGATGGAGATGGAAAACTGCTGGCGTCAGGTCGCGGAACGTATTTCACCGGCATCTTGAAGAAATAACGCCTGTCGCGGGCCGGACCAAAGTCTTTCGTGACCCTAATTACCAGTATCGAAGGCAGCACAATTGGCCCGGCCTTTGCAGAAAGTCTCGGTTAACAAGCGACCCTGCCCCGGCATGGGTCACTGACCAAAAAGAGGAGCGCAACATGACGTTAAAGAAAACCCTGCTGTGCAGCGCGGCCGCGGCACTCGTCGCCACCGCGACCGTCGCAGCCCCCACCACGGGGCATGCTGAGGTGACCGAGCCGGTGGATCTGTCGGTCGCCTCCTTCAGCCAGCGCTCCAGCTGGTACGCGTACGCCGTCGGCCTCGCCGAGATGCTGCGCGACGTCCTGCCGGAAGGCAGCGTCATCGACACCCCGCCCGAAGGTGGCGGCACCTCGAACGCCCTCCTGGTCTCTGCGGATCGGTTCGACATGGGCTTTGGCATGGCCTCTGTCGCGAAATGGGCAGAGTCAGGCGCAGTCGTTTACGATGAGCCCGTCACAAACCTTCGCGCACTGCTGGGTGGTCTCGACCAATATTATCTCGCCATCGCCGTCCGCGGTGACGATCAGCCGGCCACTCTGGACGAATACCTGACGGCGAACCCCGACCTCAACGTCGCCCTGCGCCAAAAGGGCAGCGCGGGCGCTGAAGGCGGCATCCAAATGCTCACCTTCGCCGGCGCCTCCCCGGACGAGATTGCGGAAGCTGGCGGATCGCTGGAGCGCGTGCGCTCGTTCGGCATCATTCGTGACCTCATGGTGGCGGACAACGCCGACCTTTGGATCCACACCGTCACCGCTGGACACCCGGCCATGACCGAAGTGTCCCAGACCGTCGACGTGTCGTTCCCAGCCCCCTCCGACGACGTTCTCGCCTCCATGGAAGCAGAGTATGGCTGGGTCCCCGCCGTGATGCCCGCCGGAACCTTCAAGGGCCAGGACGCCGATGTCACCGTTCCCGGCACCACGTCTATCTTGATGGTCAACGACGAGTTCCCAGAAGAACTCGCCTACACCATCGTGAAAACTGTGTGTGAAGACATTGAAACCTTCCAGTCCGTTCACCGGGCGCTGGCGGGCTTCACCTGCGCCAACGCGTTCCAGCCGGAAAATACCATCATCCCGCTGCACCCCGGTGCGGAACGCTACTTCAAAGAAGCGGGCCTGATGTAAGCGCCTCTCCGCCGGGGGCCGGCCATCCGGCCTGGCCCCCGGCCCCACCTCCCGGCGCGGACGAAGATGATGGCAGCGACAGACAACGAGACGGCCGCCGAACAGCCAGCGGGCCAACGCCTCACCATCGACGGTTGGCGGGACCTGTTGAACCCCGGCCCCATTCTCGCGCTCATATGGTCGCTGTCGCAGATCGCGGTCGCGTTCTACCCCTACCTCGACACGCTGGTGAAGCGCTCCGCCCACGTCGGCCTCGCGGTGGGTTTGGCGCTCATCCTCACCTCGCAAAAAGGCCCCCGCTGGTGGCGCTGGCTGAACGTTGCGCTCGCCGTCCTGGCGCTCACCCCCGCGCTCATCCTCTGGCTCGACATGGAGCGGATTCTTGACCGCTTCCCCAACTTCGACCCACTCGCGCCGCAAGATTACTTCGCCGCGACTGTTCTCATCCTACTATCACTTGAGGCCGGCCGCAGGATCGCAGGTTATGGCCTGCCCCTCCTCGCAGGCTTTTTCATTCTATACTATTTCACCGGCGATTACTGGCCCGGCCTCCTCGCCCACCGCAGCACCGATCTCTTCGGCTTCGTTGAGGTCCAAATCCTCTCCGTCGAGGGCCTCCTTGGCATCCCCACCGGGGTCTCGGTGGACATCGTGTTTTACTTCATCCTCTTCGCCGCCGTGTTCGAGGTGTTTGGTGGCGGCCGGATGATCATCGACCTCGCGCTGTCCATCACCGGCCGCACGGTCGGCGGACCGGCAAAGGCGGCAGTCGTCTCGTCGGGGATGATGGGCTCGGTGTCGGGAAGCGCCGTCGCCAACGTCATGTCCACGGGCATCTTCACCATCCCATTGATGATCCGCGTAAAATACCGCGCGCGGTTCGCTGGCGCGGTCGAAGCCGTGGCATCCACCGGCGGCCAAATCGTGCCGCCCGTGATGGGCGCGGCCGCCTTCATCATGGCCGACTTTCTGCGCGTGCCCTACTCGACCATCGTATTGGCGGCCCTCGTCCCCGCACTCCTCTACTTCACCGTCGTCCTCCTGTGCGTCGACCTCGAGGCCCGCGCCAACCGCCTCACCCGCATCAACGACACCGAGGTCCCGGGCCTCCTCCACACGCTGCGGCACCGCGGCGTGATGCTGGTCCCACTCATTTGGCTCGGCTACCGCATCGTCGGCGGCCACAACGTTACCTATGCGTCCGTTGAGGCGATTGCGCTCACCATCATCATCGGCACGCTCAACCCCTCCACCCGCCAAAAGCCCATCGAGATCGTGCGGGCGCTGCTGCGCTCGGCGGAGCGCGGCATCACCGTAGCGCTGCCGTGCGCCCTCGCAGGCGTCATCGTTGCGGTGGTCACGTCCACCGGCCTCGGGCCAAAGTTCACCTCAATCATCGTCGACGCATCGGGCGGTATCCTGCCGCTCACACTCATCCTTGCCATGATTGCGACCATCATCCTGGGCGCGGGAATGCCCACCAGCTCGGCCTACATTATGGGGGCAATCCTCATCGCCCCTGCTCTGATCAGGCTAGGATTGGATCCAATCGTAGCGCACTTCTTCGCGCTCTACTT